>BNWK01000004.1 GCA_025998775.1 Alphaproteobacteria bacterium
GACCATCTTTCTCGGTTCGGTGCCTCTTCTTCAAATCTGCTCTTTCTATATCTGTTAAAAAATTCTTCATGATCTCTTTTTAACAATTTTTTATGCAATATGCAAGTTCTCAATTGAGCGGAGTATAGTATAGCTCACCATACTGAAACTCATATAAAACGGCACGTGAAAATAGCAAATACAAGAACTCCATACGATGGGGATCTTCAATATTGGGGCAAACGCTTCAACAAGAAGAATCCTTCGATACATGATTTGGCAATGAGGTGCATATGACAAATGCCATATTACTGAGGAGCGGTGTGAGTTGAAAGGCTCATGCACCGTTCTGGAGCCGAGTCGGGAGGGGCGACCTTCCCGGCTTAGGTAACGCAGAAAAGCATGTGCTGCAAGCACTGGTGGTTGGAGATGAGACTATGTCTGGCATACCAATAAAAGACATAATTGATAGAAATGTCGCTTTTTTAATTGGTCCTGAAGGCGGTTTTTCTCCAGATGAAATGGCAATGATGGACCAATATGATTTCGTGAAAAAAGTAACAATGAGCAAAAACATTCTTAGAAGCGAGACTGCTGCAATAACAGCAGTCGCCCTATGGAACGCGTTATGGAATAGTTAAATCGGCTGCTTCTTAATGGCTCTCTATTGCACATTTGGCTTCGGATTGCAGTACGCGCATTATTCCTGTCTAAGGCCCCCTCTTCTACAACTAAACTTGACCCACTACTTTTGTAGAGCATATTTCTCTGATATTTCAGGAATTACATGACTTCAATCATCGAATGTGTTGCAAAAGCAAGGCTAGCCTTCCTCGGATTGCATCAAGAATTTTGCCATTCTGAGTTGTTTTTGATCCTTTGTGGAGATTCTTTTTACGATTTTGATTAATTTTCGATGCTCACGATAACGATTGGAAAAAATTGAGCTGGTATAATACTACAAAAAGGTTAGAAAAACGCTCAAAAATCACCAAATAAAAGTAGTGGGTCAAGCTCAGCTTCTACAAGGAGAGCGCTGCGGTTCTACGCATAGGCGCGAGGGGCCGCGTACCTCGCGCTTCTCGTCATTCTTCCGTTCAGTCTTTCGATGACCCGATAAAAAGCCAAAAACGGACGGAAAAAATATGCCAAGTCGGGCAGGCGCAAGCCCGTCTTCTAGTCAGTCTCCTCCGAGAGGTCAGCAGGAGCCATCTGGGTTCCGGGCATCGGTCTTAGCTGCGGGCCACGGGTTGCGTCCAATTGGCGTACCCTTAGTTTGACGGCTTGCGCTAGAGTGTGGTCGATCTTCGCATCGGGAGGCAGCGAGTTTACGGCTTTTATTGCTACTTGAAAGGCGTGGTCGTCGACTTCATCCGCGTGGGACGCGTCACCGGCTGTTAGGCCAATCACCTGTCGTATGGCTTCGGGTAGTAATCCTCGCGTTGCTCTGAGGTGGTCGTCAGAAATGATTCCATCGTTCCATGTGTCTGTGTTCCAGTATCGGGCTACATCCGGGCTAAGCCTTTTAATATTACCGTCTCGGAAAGTGACTTGTATATGGTATCCCTCCGGCTTTCTGTAAGGGTCGGGGTTGTCGGGGCTTCCGTGCGCCATGGTGATGTCAGCTATGCTTCTCGCTATTGCCTTCAACTCAGGCTCGGCGGCGCGGCGCAGCTGGTTCAGGTGCTGCGTCAGCGCCCACCAGTTACGCCGGCAGTGGACTGCGTCTGCTATGGCCTCTATTGCCTCGTCGTGGGCGCCTTTAGCTTCCTCGGTCAGTTTTCGGGTGGCCAAGCTGTCAGGCGGGGCCAGCGGGTACAGCGCTCGCCCTCCAGCCCGGCGTTGCGTATAGGTAGGCATCGGGCCGTCCAGCTCAGACGTCCTCCTGGGGCTGGCTTTTTCCAGGACCCTTTGTATAAGCTCCTTTACATCCTGAATTACGGGAGCGGGGTCGGTGTAAGGGGCGTCAGCGATATGAGTCTTATAAGGGTGATCCGGTCCCGGACGTTCTGAGCAAGCAGAGTCCGAATTTCCGTTGCCTCTAGGCATCTCAGGTGCGGGATTAAGTTCCGGCGTATCCAGCAATATGTCTCGCACGGTCAGGTTGCTCAGCGGCTTAGTCACGGTTGTGCGCAGAAAGAGGCGGCGTGTGGCCGGGTCGTTTATCAGTGCAGTGACGTTTTGTACGGCATCTGCCGATCTAGTCCAGGAGGGGTTCAGGGCGACATAAAAGACCAGGGCGGCCAGCGCGGTCATGTCGCAGGTCTCTAAGCGCAATCCGGCCTCTCTGGCTCGGTGGTTTATCGATTTTGCGTAGTCCACTATCCTCTCGAGCTTTTCAGCTAATACGGACAACCCAGTAACTTTATCCGCATTTTGTGTAACTTCATTCTCGCTAGGATTACTAGATAGAATGTCCCTTACCAGATCTACGGTGTCACGGGGTGGCGTATGCCTATGATCCATAGAACAAACTTCGAATAGCGAAAGTGACAACATCGTCATTACGCATGTGCTATATATCGAATTTTTCATTTCTTCTCCTGTATTTATAAAAAAAACACACTATAAGGATAGCAAAAAAAAACGCTTGTCAAGCGTTTTTGAGATTTTTTTGCAAAAAAACCATGTACCCTTGTAATTTTTTATTTTTTATGAAGCGCTCGCATACAGTCAAGCATATGATTTTCTCATGTCTGCTATCATCTATTATTTTATATGTTATAGTCGTCACTGAAGAATTGATTTTGTGTTAATATTTGAGTGCATTGATTGTGTGCTAGGTTTTAGTAAGTCCAAGTCATATTTCATTTCTTAAATTTATATAAGGTTTTGTTTTTGGAATTTGTTGATTCTAAAATCCCGTTTTTTACTCCGTTTATTAGGTCTCTGCTGGCGGTTGCTGTCGATAAACCTGGCAATAGTTTCATGTAATCCGCTCTCTTGAAATTATCTATGAAATTTTTTGCGTAATATAATCTGTCGATGGAGTTATTAGGTATATTTGTTCCGATTTGAAGTTTCAAATTCTCCAGAGCCTGTAAGATGATGCTCAAAATAAACTCAATAAAAAATTCTGAATTCCCAGATGAATCGCTCTTTTGAAGCGCTTCGTAATATTCTGCCTGATATTTTTCCAGTAGTTCTTCGATGCAGACTATTTTAAATATGGAGTGTAATTTTGAAAGTGTTAGTTGTTGCCATAGCCGTCCGATTCTTCCATTTCCATCGCTAAATGGATGTATAAACTCAAATTCATAATGAAAAACGCAGGATTTAATCAACAAACTATCCTCTGATTCTCTCAAATACGAGAATAAATTTGCGACAAGTCCTGATACGTTTTGATGAGGTGGAGCCACATGAACTATTTCTTTTCCTTTGAATATGCCTACGCCTCTATTCCTAAAATTACCAGCATCTTCTGTCAGGTCGTTCATCATTAGTTTGTGAGCTTTCAATAGGTCGTCGATATCGAATCATCCAGTTGATCGAATGCTTCATACAAGGATATTGCATTTTTCACTTCTATTATCTCTTTTTTAGGGGCGATAATCCTTTCTCCGTTTAAAATATCGCTCACCTGATCAGTTGTTAGAGTATTACCTTCTATGGCCAGACTGGATTTAATGCTTTTTATGCCGTTAGTTTTTCTCAGATGAATATCGCTATGAACCTTGAAGCCATCATAATTCAGACTTCCAAGCACAAGAAAAATTCTTTGGGTATAATCCATAATTTTTGCTGTTATCTGAAATGGTGGTTTAGTAAACATGCAATCAACCTAATGCTATCAAAATGATGCTATCATGATGATAGTATCATATGGTGGTAATAGTCGCAAGTAATGCACCATTCAAATCAACTTATTCTTAGATGAAATAAATGCAATGTATGCAAGCGTGGTACCGCAGAGCAATCCGTTCTTGATTGTGTTTTATACAAATATTATATTGGTAACATATTCTTAATGGTTTGAGTAATGGCATCTATAGTTTTAAAGAACGTAAGTAAGTCTTTTAGGGAAAGCGAAATCATAAAAGATATAAATCTCAATATTGAAGACGGCAAGTGTACAGTACTTGTCGGCCCGTCCGGCTGTGGAAAATCCACCATTTTGAGATTGATCTGCGGCCTTGAAGAGGCGAGTAGCGGAGATATCTTGATCGGCAATCAATGCGTAAATGACGTTCCTCCGGCAGGTCGAGGTCTTGCAATTGTTTTCCAGTCCTATGCTTTATATCCACACATGACGGTATTTGAGAACATGGCGTTTGCTCTCAAAGTTAGAAAGCTAAAAAAAGATGTTATCGAAGAGCGGGTTCTAGAAGCTGCCAAAATACTAAAAATAGAACATCTGGTGGATAGAAAACCCAAGGAGCTTTCAGGTGGACAGAGGCAGAGAGTCGCCATTGGAAGGGCGATCGTGAGAAATCCATATGCGTTTCTTTTTGATGAGCCGCTTTCCAATCTCGATAGCGGTCTTAGGTGTCAAATGCGCTACGAGTTAGCAAAGCTCAAGGAACAACTTCAGACGACAATGGTCTATGTCACTCACGATCAGGCGGAAGCTATGACTCTGGCGGATAAGATTGTTGTTATGCGGGACGGGGTCATCGAGCAAGAGGGCTCTCCACTGGAATTGTACAACTCTCCCGTAAATACTTTTGTGGCGAAGTTCATTGGATCCAGCGAAATGAATATCATTGGAGTAAAATTCATCAAAAATAATGATGATTCATCTGTGTTTGAGCTACCTTCCAGAGAGAAAGTTTCTCTTCGCCTGGAGAATGGCGTGAAATTTAGCCAATCGAAAAAGTATCAGCTGGGAATTCGACCGGAGGATATCGAAATACAATCTGGCAATGCGGTGTTTATGGGAAACAAACTCAACGGAACTGTTTCCTTATCCGAAAACCTAGGAGGGGAGGGGTACATACATGTAACATTGACAGACGGATCGGCACTGTCAATAAAAGCCCAAAAGAGCATTAGCGAGCAGCCGGGCGATTCGGTTTGTTTGGGAATAAAAGCGCACAAGTGCTACCTGTTTGATGAACAGGGGAGATCCATCTTTGGAACATATAAAGAACATCCACTATCCACCGACATCGCTGAGAACGCAGCAAACCTCTAATATAGTCATCTTCCCTCCCGTGTTTTTTAAAATGTTAAAAATATGTTAAGATTCCAACTCAGATATATGAATGCGGGAGTGGTAAGATCTTATTAATCCGACCAAATATAGGGAGCCGGTGACGACGATCAGATCGTCTGGGGCTGCATCTGTGATTGCTGCTTCCAGTGCCATTTGTGGATTTGCATTTACGCACTCTGCAGCGTCTAAATAACGTCTGCTGTATTCTTGAATTTTTAACGTTTTTACCGGAGTTTCAGTCAAATATAATTTTGCTCCTGGAAAATCCATTAATTTTTGCAGCATTGAGTCATGGTCCTTATCTCTGCAGATTCCTACCACGAACATGACGCTGGCCACGTTTTTTTTCGCTGAGATAGTTTCAACATTGCAAGTACATGCCGCGGCACGCACTGTGGCAGTGTAGTAGGGGAGGAGGGCGAGCAGGCTTTCTATGCCCTGTACATTGTGATCTCCAGAAAGATATATCTCCCTGCATGCAGCACACACGTTGTCTTCTAATAAATGCCTGTGGCGCAACCACTCAGCTGGGGGCGAAGCAATTAATGCGTGTGGTGCAACCACCACTTTTTCCATTCTGCCGGGCCAATATGTTTTTTCTATCGCATACATGTATCTTTCTGCATTTTCCACCAGATGATGAAAGATCGTTATGGCGAGCGCAGTGTTTTCCATTGCTCTCATTCCCGGCAATGGCAATTTGAATTCGCCAAACGGAGTAGAAATGGAAAATTGCGGATACTTTCCGAAAGTATCAACTTGCATTGAGCAATCGTAGGCTTCGATAAATCGTGCGGTGCGTATCGCACATGCATTAATGCTATCGATTCCGGTTGAAAGGTATGCAGACAGCGATTGCGACGTCAAAGCTGACTCTGTAAATGCCTGTATTGCTCGAACCGCCTGTGGTGCAACTATTACGCTGTTATTTTCCGAGATTATACCGAACTTGTTTTTTGCTATGTCCATCAGAGAATTTCCGAGAGTTTCGGTATGATCAATTCCGAGCGCAGTAATAACGCTGGTGTCGTGGGGAATAATATTGGTGGAATCCAATGTCCCACCGATTCCAACTTCGAAAATCGCAAAATCAATGTCATTTTTGTGAGAAACGAAGAAGTGATAGATCGCTATAAACGTCAGATACTCAAAAAAGCTCAGATCATAGCCTTGAGCAACTTCATGTACTTTGAAAAACAAATCGCAGAATTTCTCGTCTGAGACATCGATGCAGTTATATTTTATGCGTTCGTTTACCTTTTCCAGATGCGGAGACGAAAAAAATCCGACGTTTTTTCCAGCTTCATGTAGCAGCGTTTGGAGAACGGCACACGTAGTTCCTTTTCCATTTGTTCCGGCAACGATTATAACCTTTGATGGATCTATTTCAAAATCAAACAACTCAAAAACAGTCCGAAGAAAATCCGGTCGATGAAACGATTTCTTATCTTCAATATAATTTACAATCTCATTGTAGTTCACGGAGTCAAACCTAAAAAACAATGTTTAGAGACTGCTGCATAATGAGATATTTTTTGCAAGAGCGAGAAAGAACGCAGACACTCGTGTCGTTGCGCAGAACCGCAGTGTACTAGCAGCAGTCTCTGTTTATTCTATACCATAAGTTGATCGAATTTATGAAACATATATTTTTCGACGTCTGTATATTTTTTGATGATGCGTTTTACATAATTTTGATTATTAAATCGTTTTCGGCAGATTTTTGCTTATATAGTTGAATGATGTGTGGAAGGCAGCACCTTGGTTTTTGACGAATATTAGGTTATAATCACCATCGATTATTGGAAGAACACTAATGGATACTTGGAAAATATATTTCCCAGATTGTTTTGGTTAATAGAATGTTGCTTCTGCTTTCATTTTCGCACATTTTATGTTAATTTCCCGTCAGTGTTTATTATAAAGGAAGCAATATGAGTGATAATACAGCAGATAAAGTAAAAGCCATCATCTCTGATAAGCTAGGTGTTGACATCGAAAAAGTAAAGGATGAAGCTAGGTTCATTGACGATTTTGGAGCTGATAGTCTGGATACAGTTGATCTTGTTATGGCTCTTGAAGAGCAGTTCGATATTGAAATATCCGACAAAGAAGGGCAGGAAATTCAGTCTGTGAAAGATGCAATAGCATTCATAAAAAGCAAATGTTGATTTAGGGTTTACAAATCATGAAGAGAGTTGTTGTAACTGGACTTGGCATGGTGTGTCCGCTTGCCACTAACGTTGAGGAATCTTGGCGTCGTTTGATCAACGGTGAATCCGGCATAAAAAAGGTGAAATCGTTCGATGTTAGCGACTTGGCATGCAAAATTGCTGGGCAAGTTCCTTCGGAGAATGTTGAACAGAAATCAGACTCTCTTTTTAATCCGCTGGATTATGTTAGCGCAAAAGACCTAAATAGAATGGATGCATTCATTATATATGCACTTGCAGCAGCAACAGAAGCCATAAAAGACTCTGGCATCGATAATGCAACCGACAGTGAAAAGGAGAGAACCGGCGTTATTGTGGGATCCGGCATCGGTGGATTGTCGGTCATATATGATACGGCGCTGACTCTTAAGGAAAACGGCGCAAGGAGAGTGTCTCCGTTTTTCATTCCGTCTTCGTTGATTAATCTTGCATCCGGACATATATCTATGACGTTTGGTCTCAAGGGACCAAACCATGCCGTTGTTACAGCCTGTGCTACAGGTACTCATGCCATTGGTGACGCTGCCCGCATTATACAGGTAGGATCTGCCGATGTCATGGTGGCTGGAGGTACTGAGGGCTCTGTTTGTAGAATTGGCATTGCTGGATTTTCTGCAGCACGGGCGCTGTCAACCAGCAAAAACGATACTCCAGAAGAGGCTTCTAGGCCATGGGATAAGTCTCGCGATGGTTTTGTCATGGCCGAAGGTTCGGGGATTCTTGTTTTGGAGGAATTGGAGCACGCTAAGAAAAGAGGCGCAAAAATATACGGCGAAGTAGTTGGATGCGGTATGTCCAGCGACGCCTATCACATTACATCACCTTTACCAAATGGAGACGGCGCCTATAGATCTATGCGAGAAGCTCTACGATTTGCAGAAGTTTCGTCCGATCAAATCGACTACATAAATGCCCACGGTACTTCAACGCTTCCGGGTGATCTGGGAGAGTTGAGGGCTGTGGAGCGTATCATGGACGGAAAAACGACTGGTTCGATGTCATCCACCAAGTCTGCCATTGGACATTTATTGGGAGCAGCTGGCGCCGTAGAGGCGATATTCGCTCTCATGTCCATAAGAGATCAGGTAGTGCCGCCGACGTTGAATTTGCACGATCCAGAGGAGACATTTATCGATTTGGTTCCGCTAAAAGCCAAGGAGAGAACTGTAAAATATGCGCTTTCCAATTCGTTTGGATTTGGTGGTACAAATGCGAGCATTCTGTTCAAGGCATTTTAAAAAGATTTGTTGAATACATTGGGAAACAAATATAAAAGGTTTTTTGTGTGCTTTTTTGGAGTGGTTCTCACAACTGTGTGTGCGGTTGTTTGGTTCTTCGCATACCTCATGCATAAAAAATCTTCCTACATATCATCTGATAGCATAATTGTGGAACGCTGCGATAATTCGGATGTGGTGGAACTTCTCATAAAAAACAGCATATCAGATAGCGAGTTTGTTGCAAAAATCGCAGTTCGATGGATGGAGAATTGCGGATTTGCGGCGAAAATCGGAGAGTATAAACTTCCAATAAACGTTTCGATTGCAGATGCCATTAGGATATTATCGTCGGATGATGTAATAGTGCATAAATTTGTGATTCCCGAAGGATTACCAATGGTCACAGTGATAAAACGCCTGAAGGAGAACAAATTTCTCCTGGGAAATATTGATAGTATTCCGGAAGAAGGTTCGCTCCTGCCAGCTACATATCCTTTTAAATATCCAACTAGTAGGCAGCAGATAATTACAGCGGCTCAGAAATATATGAAAAATTTCATAGAAAAAGAGTGGCCCAATAGATCGAAGTCCTGCGTACTGAAAACCCCTTATGAGGCGATCATTTTGGCGTCCATTGTGGAAAAAGAAACAAGCGTCGAAAGAGAAAAAATCGCTGGTGTATTCATGACTAGATTACAGCAGAACATGAGACTTCAGTCATGCCCAACGGTGATTTATGCAATCACTCGCGGTGAGCCGCTGGGACGCAATTTAAAATATAGTGATCTACATATAAAATCTCCATATAATACATACAGAAACGCTGGACTACCTCCAGCACCAATTACCAATCCCGGCAAAGAATGCATAATGGCGGTTCTACATCCTGAAGTTAGCGATTATTTGTTCTTTGTTCTTAAGGACAAAAAAAGACACGCATTTTCCAAAACCTTCGAAGAGCATAAGAAAAATAAGCAAAAATAGAAGCCGCCAAAAAGCAATAGGCCATTTGGCAAAGGAAAAGTTACTGTTATCTATTCTTCCAAGACATAGATACACATGTAGTCATCTGCGGTGCCCTTCAGGACATTAGGATCGTTCTCAGAAGCTCGCAGTTCGGTCTTATGGACTGATAAATCATTGCATTCAAGCCAACCATCGCTTATCTTGATGACAGCAGTATAGTGTCCACTATTCAATCTTGTTCCATGGTGTCTAATTATAGCGTGTAGCTTATAGTTTTTCTGTGTTTTTCTCGGTCCATTTTCTTCCGTCAAGGGCAGTATGTTTTCAAAGTTTACGAGTGTGCCAATTTTTGGTGCGGTTGCATCATCAGTATATCTTCCTAACTGCGCAATAAACATGGCAGGGAGTGAGGCAAAATTGGTTTTGCCCAACAGTCCCGTAACTTTACACCCTTCGGTACCACACCGGCGGTCTGGATTAGTCTCATCCTTCATTCCGTTCTGGATACACGTCGCTAGAGTAACGGAAGCCCCAAGCGTGGTAGGCAATGTAATGTACAGCTTAGGTGCAACATAAGGACGCTGGTTCTCATGGATGCCATTATGCCCCCATGTCTCGTTTTTAACGATTGTGAGTTTATTTTTAGTATCCGCACTCAGTTCATCATATATCTGCGTGAACAGCTCATCAGGATCATGCTGGTGTTTGGTGGTGCCCAGCCGGTACAGCAGATAGTTTGATTCTAACTCTTCATCGGTTTTCGGCTTGATTCCGACGCCGACATCCGTCGGTTTTCTGGTTGCAGCAGAGCCTATACTTTTGTACAAGATCCGCGTTTCTTCTTCAAGCAGTGGGGGTTGGTTGTTATCGCTCATTCTACCAAAGGTATTTTTGAGAGCTTTAGTAATGGCGTTTTGTTCGGATGACTTTTCCAGCAATGGACCAAGCGGTAAACGTAGCGCTTGCAGAAGCGAAGCTAAATAACAAGTATTACCAATGTTTGGAAGTCATTTAGGAGCACCTTGAAGGCTTTGTGTGGTATGATTCGTAGTTGTTACAGTTGTCTCCGGTGGTCCTACTTCTGGAATTGAGTCATCGAACGGCGGCTGCACTAAGTGTGTTCCGCCATTGTCTCCTGAGTTACTGCCAGCACTACTTCCCGAACCATTTCCGGAACCACTTCCTGAGTTGTTTCCTGCTCTAGCACTCGATCCTTGTCCATTTGATGTTGACGTCACATTTTCGTCCCTATTTTTTCCATTTTCTGCATCTTTTTTCTTTCGATGTTTTGATTCATTACCTTCCCGTCTAGAATTCCCATTACCGGATCCACTCATATTTCGTGCTTGGTTTCCAACATTATTATAAGGACTTTGCCCACGTTTTCCTTTTCCCTTTCTACCACCATTAAACTTGTTTGAACCGTTTTCGGCTCGCTTCTTGTGTTTCCTCTTGCCTATTTTGTGGCCTTGCGGTGTATAGCCCTTCCCCCTCAAGTTAGTTGTTTTTCCTGGGTACCGCACATATCGTTTGGATTGCTTATGGTTACCCGCTTCACAGCAGCTGTCATGTACTAAAAATGCCAATAGGCCTGCTAGTAAAATTCTTTTCATATGCCTGTCCGCTCCTTCTAATGCGAAAACTATACCTTTTATATTATATGGGCAATTGACGATTTTTGCAAGTTTTTTGGCGTACCATCACCGCATTCATATAAACATCCATAAAGAATGAGAAAAAAGTAAGCAAAACAAGCGGTTAGCTATACATCGGAGGTCTTGTTTGAAGTAGGATTTTTTTGATCTAAGCTGTTTTTTCTCAGAGAATTTTTCATGTTTTTTCGGAGTGGTTCCTACGGAAACGCCACAATAAGTCGCAGTTGTCAAAAACAAGATAAGATTTTCGATTCGTTTTTCAGGCTTCAAATTTCCACGAAATCTTCAAAGACAAAAAAACGCCGCCGACATATTTCAGTCAGCGGCAAAATCATTAGCTTTATTAAGCGCAAAAGCCCCTAGACAGCGGCAGGTGCCTCAGCAGTATCTGTAGCGCTAGACTCAGATGCTATTTTTGCTATGTCAGCACGAATCTCTGCGTTTGCTTCCTCTTCTGCTACTGCTGCAAGAATCTCGGCATCGTCAGCACGAATCTCTACGTTTGCTGCCTCTTCTGCTGCTGCTGCAAGAATCTCGGCAGCGTCAGCACGAATCTCTGCGTTTGCTGCCTCTTCTGCTGCTGCGGCAAGAATCTCGGCATCGTCAGCACGAATCTCTACGTGTGCTGCCTCTTCTGCTGCTGCTGCTGCAAGAATCTCGGCATCGTCAGCACGAATCTCTGCGTTTGCTGCCTCTTCTGCTGCTGCTGCTGCAAGAATCTCGGCATCGTCAGCACGAATCTCTGCGTTTGCTGCCTCTTCTGCTGCTGCTGCAAGAATCTCGGCATCGTCAGCACGAATCTCTACGTTTGCTGCCTCTTCTGCTGCTGCTGCAAGAATCTCGGCAGCGTCAGCACGAATCTCTGCGTTTGCTGCCTCTTCTGCTGCTGCGGCAAGAATCTCGGCATCGTCAGCACGAATCTCTACGTGTGCTGCCTCTTCTGCTGCTGCTGCTGCAAGAATCTCGGCATCGTCAGCACGAATCTCTGCGTCTGCGTTTGCTTCCTTCTCTGCTGCTGCTGCAAGAATCTCGGCATCTGCTGCTTCCCATGGCTTCATTTCAGTACCATAACGGTCAAGTAACTGAATGACTGCCATTGGAGCGGCGTCGCCTTGACGGAATCCGCATTTAACTATGCGAACGTATCCGCCGTTTCTATGGGAATAGCGGATGGCCAGCGGTCCAAAAACCTTTGCAACTAATTCTTCATCTCTCAATTTCGCGTACAAATTTCGTCTGTCGGCGAGTGTGCCGTGCTTCCCAGCGGTCAGCATTTTCTCCACATATGGCCTTAGATCCTTAGCCTTCGGCAAAGTTGTAATAATCTGCTCGTATCTCAGCAAAGCCTTCGCCAAGCTTTGGAACATAGCTTTCCTCTGGTTGGTCGGTCTATTGAACTTCCTGCCATTCATTCTATGACGCATTGAAAATCTCCCTAAAATTTATCATGAGCGCGCTTGGAAGCATCTTCCATATTCTCCAGCGGCCAGCCATTAACCTGCATACCGAGATACAATCCCATATGAGATAGCACCTCCTTAATTTCATTAAGAGACTTGCGTCCGAAGTTTGGAGTACGCAACATCTCGCTTTCCGTTTTTTGCACGAGATCACCGATATAGACGATGTTATCCCCCTTCAGACAGTTCATGGAACGAACCGACAGTTCGAGATCATCTACTTTCCTCAGCAAATTCGGATTGAACGGAAGAATTTGCTCTTTATCAGCCTCAGATTCCTCAACTTCTTCTTCGAAATTGATGAACTTCTGTAGCTGATCCTGCAATATTTTTGCTGCCATAGCTATGGCATCATCTGGTTTAGCGGATCCGTCGGTTTCCACATCAAGAATCAATTTATCATAGTCCGTCGTTTGGCCAACTCGTGTGTTTTCCACCTTGTATGAGACTTTTTTAACAGGATTATATATCGAATCGATAAACAACGTGCCTACAGGAGCACTCTCAGTGCGATTTTGAGCTCCAGGCACATATCCTCTTCCAACGGCAACGATCATTTCCATAGAAAACGTCGCTCCATCCGCAACGGTACAGATATGATGCTGTTTATTCAGAACTTCCAACTCAGATCCAAGCTCGAACATACCGGCTGTAACTTCACATGGACCATTAACGGTAATCTTCATCTTACGAGTACCTTCGGCATCCAATTTCAGCGGCATGGACTTAACATTGAGGATAATGTCCGTAACATCCTCGGAAACGCCTGGAATCGTAGAAAATTCGTGCAACACACCGTCTATTTTTATGGAGGTAACAGCGGCTCCCTTCAACGAAGACAGCAGCACTCTACGGAGAGAATTTCCCAACGTAACACCAAAGCCCCTCTCGAGAGGCTCAGCAACAAAAGTACCTATTCTGTTGGTAACATCAGTTTCGGAAGCACTTAAACCTTCGACCTGCAACCTATAGGGTCTTATCAGGTCTTGCCATTGTTTTCGAATCACTGTATAAACCTCTCACTTACTCTTACTAAACTCTTCTACGCTTTGGGGGTCTGCAACCGTTATGCGGTATCGGAGTAACATCTCTTATGACTCCAACTATTAACCCAAGAGACTGAAATGTTCTTAATGCGGACTCTCTACCGGAACCTGGCCCTAGGATTTCAACATCAACATTTTTCATGCCATGCTCCATCGCTTTCGCAGCAGCCTTATCAGCTGCCATCTGCGCCGCATACGGCGTCGATTTGCGAGAACCTTTGAATCCCAAACTACCGGCAGAACTCCAGGCAATTGTGTTGCCATTGGTATCCGTTATCGTGATTGTTGTGTTGTTAAAGGTGGCATTGATGTGAACGATGCCGGACGCAACATTCTTTTTATCTTTCTTCTTAACTTTCTGAGTACCCTTATAAGCCATAACGCTATCCCCTATTTCGTAACTTTTTTCTTACCAGGAATTGCCTTGGCTTTTCCTTTTCTCGTACGAGCATTTGTATGGGTCCTCTGACCGTGAACAGGGAGACCTTTTCTATGTCTAAACCCTCTGTAACATCCAAGGTCCATTAATCTTTTGATATCCATGGTGACCACTCTACGCAGATCACCTTCCACCTGATAATCCCTGTCTATAATCTCACGGATTCTCAAAGCATCATCATCAGTCAGCTCAAATACTCTCCTGGAAGACGGAATACCCAACTCCTTACAGATCCGACCAGATCTTGCAGGCCCTATTCCGTATATGTATCTAAGAGCGAATTCTACGCATTTTTTATCGGGTAAATTTACACCAGCTATACGAGCCACGAATCATCTCCTCTTTTTTATGAAAAAATCACGGAAAGCTTCATCCACTTCCCGTACAACCTTCTCCGGCGGTGCCTCACCAGAAATATCATACAACCTGCATTCATAATGCCCAGAAACAGGGCGCGTCACAGCATCGTACTCGAGCATTCTGCGTCGCACAACCACTTCTTCATCATCCGCCCTCTTCACCAGAGCTCCACCGCAACGAGAACACTTGGCATCATCTAACGGACCAAAAGTTGCCCCACACTCAGAGCAAATTCTACGTCTGGAAACTCTCGCAATGGCCAATTCGCGATCCACTTTTAACTCAATGACACGAACCAGTTGTTCGAGATTACCTTCACACATCCGATCCAGATACTTTGCCTGAGCCAGTGTCCGCGGATACCCGTCAAGCAATATTACCGAATCAGTTGCCAAAGCCTTCATCAAATTCGACTCAACTACTCGGTTGACGATATCATCGCTCACCAATCCACCAGATCCCATTATGGAACTAACTTCACGTCCGATCTCGGTATCTTCTTTTACTTCATTTCTTAGCAAATTTCCAGTGGAAAAATGCAAAACATTGTAATTATCCAACAAATATTGAGCCACAGTACCTTTTCCGGAACCTGGAGCCCCTAGAAGAACAACGACCCTTACTTCAATAGAGTATTTATTTTTATTGTCTTTACAGCAACAACAGCTCATTTCTTTTTTCCCATTTTTTTCAAGACACCACTATACTGATGCGATAGCATAAGTGTGTATATCTTTGAAATAGTATCTATTGTAACACCAACTATAATCAAAACACCAGTACCACCAAAAATAAAATGCACTCCAAATTTAGATTGCATTATATCCGGAAGGATACACACGAACGACATGTAGAGAGCGCCAACAGTTGTCAATCGCGTCAGAATATAGTCCAGATACTCGGCTGTCGCCTGCCCCGGTCTTACGCCAGGAATAAATCCACCAGCCTTCTTGAGGTTATCCGCCGTCTCGGTTGGATTAAAAACCACCGCCGTGTAGAAAAACGAGAAGAACATTATCATACCGACCAACACCAAAGAAAACATCGCGCCCCCTCTTGTGAAGAATCCAATGATAGAATTAAATATCTCGTTATCCGAAGCATGTGCAAAACTGGCCAACATAATCGGAAGAGAAAGCAACGAGTAAGCGAAGATCGGCGGAATAACACCGGCTGAGTTTATTTTTAGCGGTAAATGGTTGGTATCCATCGTCTTTCCCTGCTGCGCCAGCATGTTCTGCTTCTGTGGATAATGTATGGCAACCTGCCGCTGGGCTCTTTCCATAAACACCACGAATACTATGACGCCTATGGCTACCGCAAAGATAACGACAACCGAAAATATCGACAGTACACCTGCCCTGCCCTGCTCGAAAATATTCGCGATGCTAGCTGGCATACCGGCAACGATACCGGAAAAGATAAGTAATGATGACCCGTTACCAACGCCACGCGATGTAACCTGTTCACCGAGCCAAACCAAAAACAGCGTACCGCACACCAGAGTAGGAACAGCAATCAGTGAAAATATTCCACCGATCCTCACAGGACCATTTGGAATATTCATCAGGAACAGACTTATACCGTATGCCTGAAACGAAGCCACCAAAATAGTTAGATATCTGGTATACTGGTTAATTTTCTTGCGCCCAGTTTCTCCCTCCTTCTTGAGAGCCTCAAGAGTCGGATTAATCATGGTAAACAGCTGAATAATAATGCTCGATGAGATGTATGGCATCAGATTTAGAGCAAAAATCGTCATACGACTGAGTGCTCCTCCGGAAAACATGTTAAACATTCCCAAAAGACCACCACCGGCCAAATGCATATCGGCCAATGCCTGTACAGCTGCCGGATCAAGCCCAGGCAAAGGAATATATGTACCTATTCTGTAGACAAAAAGAGCAAGTATCGTGAAGATAAGCCGTTTTTGTAAATCAGACGCCTTAGAAAATGACTCCAGGCTGAAGCCTCTGTCGAAAATAGTTTCTGATGACATAAAATAACACCTCTATATACAATCTAACTTAGAACGCGGATTGGTTCCACTGGATCTCTACGTCGCTACGCTCCTCTGGATGACGGCAATTTCAGAGTTTTCTCGTCATTCAGAGCCACGAAGTGGCGTAGGAATCCAGAAAAAAGAAAATCCGACTTCTCATTTCAAATGACTATATAATGCATAGAACCCCTGCTACAAGTGTCGCTGAAGGTTATGCTATCTGCACCTTTCCACCGGCCGCTTCAACTGCTCTTGAGGCAGCATCCGAGGCATATCCAACCGTAATGTTCAGAGGAGTCTTCAACTCTCCCTTGGCAAGCAAACGAACCGTACAAACACCTTTTCTAACGATATTTACGCTCTTCAAAACATCCAGATTGACTTCCTGATTTGCAGATAAAACATTTGCGTCGCAAAGTTTCTGCAGATCAACGAGATTAACACAACCTATGCATGATTTATCCTGTCTGGACACAAAACCACGCTTCGGAAGACGTCTGTAAATCGGCATCTGACCACCTTCGAACCACTTTACTTTTCCACGACCTGAGCGGGCTTTTCCACCTTTGTGACCATAGCTACTGGTTTTACCACATCCGGATCCTATTCCACGACCAAGCGCTTTTCTATCTATTCCATGGCGAGCCTTAAGACCGCCTAATCCGAAATCACTCATTTACGCCACCAACTTTAATCAGATGAGAAACTTTTCTTATAAGCCCCCTCGTACAACCGTTATCGTAGAGAGTTCTCTTTTTACCTATTCTTCCCAATCCAAGAGCTCTAAGACTCTGTACCTGGGATTTTTCACAGCCTATGCCACTGCCAATTTGCTCGACACATACTGTTTTTTTTTCTTCACTAGCTTTTTCAGTCATAAGTCCACCTACTATTTCGACACACGACGAGAAGTGACTTCACCAATTCTTTTTCCGCGCTTATTTGCTATATACCTTGGGGAAACAACGGACATTAATGCATCGAACGTCGCTCTCACCATATTGTGAGGATTCGCAGAACCAATACATTTACTGACCACATCCTGCATTCCCAACGCTTCGAAGACTGATCTCATTGCGCCACCAGCGATTATACCAGTACCGGCAACTGCAGAACGCAAAACCACCTTACCTGCGCCGAATCTTCCGAAAGCATCATGATGCAGAGTGCGACTTTCGCGCATAGGGATTCTTACCATGGATTTCTTGGCCTTTTCAGTGGCTTTTTTCACGGCATCCGAGACTTCTCTCGCTTTACCACCAGCAAAGCCAACTCGTCCTTTTCCATCTCCAACTACAACCAAAGCTGAAAACGAAAACCTCTTTCCGCCTTTTACAACCTTGGCCACACGATTTATGGAGACAAGTTTTTCAATATAAGCTACTTCTTCGCGACTCATAAAACCATTCCCTAAAATAATAAACCACCATTGCGAGCACCATCTGCAAGAGCCTTCACTCTACCATGATAGTTATAGCCTCCGCGATCGAACACAACATCTTTTACGCCTACTTCCAAAGCTCTGGCAGCAAGCATGGCACCAACTCGAACGGCAGCATCACAATTTGCCGCCTTTCCGGTTCCCCTGAATGTTTTATCAGCAGTAGATGCGGAACAAAGCGTCTTTCCACATGCATCATCTATGATCTGAGCGTATATGTGACGCTCTGACCTGAACACAGACAGCCTTGGTTTACCAAATGCCTTGACGCGCGCTTTATAACGCACCCGACTCGCTCTGCGAGTAAAATTTTTACTAAACCTGGACATGGCTACTTCTTCTTCCCTTCCTTGCGATACACATACTGCCCCTCGATAATGACTCCCTTACCCTTATAAGGCTCTGGAGGTCTATATTTCTGGAGTCCTTTTACCATCTCACCGACCATCTGTCGATCCGCCCCGGATACACGAATAGCTGTAGGAGCCTCACAAACAACCGTAATACCTTCTGGAATCGCTACAACTACTTCGTGGCTATATCCAAGTTGCATCACAAGATTTTTTCCTTGCACAGCAGCTCTGTACCCCACTCCAACTAGATTCAATTTTTTGGAGAATTTAGTGGTCAAGCCTTCAATGGACTTCGATACGATAGCTCTGCAAGTTCCCCACATCGATCTGGAAACCTTATCATCACCACTTGGTTTGAATGTCACTTTGCCGTCGGCCACTTCGGTACATACGCTCTCGTGAACCTTAAAACTAAATTCGCCGTTTTTTCCCTTGCCGGTCAGCACACCATCCGCAAACGAAACACTTACGCCAGATGGGATATTAATGGGATGTTTTCCAATTCTAGACATTTTTAGAACACCTTACACAAAACTTCGCCACCGACATTACTTTCTTTTGCTTCCGCATCGGACATAATTCCCTTAGAGGTGGATAACACTTGAATTCCAAAGCCATTATAAACAGCCGGAACTCTCTTAATCTTGGAATAAACTCGACGGCTTGGCTTGGAAACTCTGTCCAAAACCTTTATCACAGGCTTGCCATCGTAATATCTCAAACTTACACGAAGAAACGCTCTGTCTTCCTTCTCAACCTCTTTGAAACCGTTTATGTACCCTTCCCTCTCGAGAACACGCAAAATACCGGCTTTAATTTTGGATGATGGGATATCAACTGTTTCAAAATAACGCTGGCATGCATTTTTTATTCTTGCCAACATATCCGAAATAGGATCGGTCATCATATCTTGCTACTCCTTACCAACTTGCCTTGCGAACGCCTGGGACTAATCCTTCGGCTGCCATTTCCCTCAACATAATGCGGGATATATTGAATTTCCTATAGACACCGCGGGCACGTCCCGTAACCATGCAACGATTGCGAATTCTTGTGGCAGAAGACGTTCTTGGCATAGCAGCCAACTTCAACTGCGCCGCAAAACGCTCAGTAGCATCTATACTTCTGTTCATGATGATATTTTTTAAAGCATCGCGTGTAGCTTTTTTGGATGCCACACTCTTGCGGATTCTCTTCGCAGATTCCATAGTACTTTTACGAGCCATGTCTAAATCCCCCTAAGCCACAAACGGAAAATTAAAAGCCTTCAGCAACGCTGCCGCATGGGTATTATTTGTAGTTGAAGTCACAACCACCACGTCCAACCCATGGATATTCTCAACGTTATTCACGGCTATCTCAGGAAACACTATCTGCTCCTTGATACCAAAAGAATAGTTGCCATTGCCATCAAACGATTTCTTTGAAAGTCCTCTGAAGTCTCTAACTCTCGGTAGAGCGACGTTCATGAGGCGATCTAGAAATTCGTACATTTTTTCGCCACGCAAAGTAACCATGGCACCAATCTTCTGCCCCTGACGAAGCTTGAATCCGGCGATTGACTTACGAGCCACCGTAATGACGGCCTTCTGACCAGCAATTGCAGTCAATTCTTCAACCGCCTGCTTGATGTACTTGCTGTCGGCAACGCCATCCCCTACTCCCATGTTGAGAACAACTTTCTCAAATCTAGGAACCTGCATGTCGTTACTAAGCTGGAATTCTTCCTTAAGCTTCGGAACCACTGTTTTAAAATAAAAATCTCTTAAACGAGCCATCTTCTTCTCACGTCTAAACAAATAAAGAACCGGTGCGCTTTGAAACACGTACCTTTTTACCATCAACCACTTTCATCCCGACACGAGTTGGCTTGTCATCACCAGAGTCAATCAACATGACATTAGATGCATGTATAGACTTCTCAAATTTAACGATTCCTCCAGGGTCAGTCGCAGAAGGTTTGCGATGTCTTATACAGTAATTGACACCAGTCACAACAACCCGCCTCTCCTCTCGTAAAACGCGTTGGATTTCTCCTCTTGCGCCCTTATCTCTTCCAGCGATCACCTGAACAAAATCGCCTTTTTTGATACGCCACTTATCCATTACTATAGCACCTCCGGAGCCAGCGAAATAATTTTCATCATGTTTCTTGAACGTAATTCTCTTGTCACAGGACCGAAAACGCGGGTACCGATCGGTTCTCCCTGCTTATTTATAATCACGGCAGCGTTTCTATCGAACCTTATGACACTCCCATCTTTTCTGTAGATGGAAGACGCAGTTCTGACAACCACAGCCTGTACCACATCGCCCTTTTTTACTTTTCCTCTTGGAATTGCGTCTTTTACGGAAGCAACGATGATGTCCCCTACTCTAGCATAACGACGACCTGCACCACCAAGGACCTTGATGCACATGATCTCCTTCGCGCCAGAATTATCGGCAATTGTTAAGCGTGATTGCATCTGTATCATGTTTATATACTCCCAACGTTGTTGCCGCCGACCACAATCCAGCATTTCGTTTTGGAAATTGGACTGGACTCGCAGATGGACACATTATCACCAATCACACATTCATTCTTCTCATCATGAGCGTGATATTTCTTTGTAATATTTACATACTTCTTATATTTTGGATGCATAACGCGTCTCGTGACCAAGACTGTAACAGTCTTATCACAGGAATTACTCGTAACAACACCTTCTAAAATACGCTTAGGCATCTTGTCCTCTCTCGCAACTATCAAGCTCTTTCACACATTTCGCTATTTTCCTACGTATCTCTTTTACGGTATGCGAAGGAACAGTCTCTCCCCAAACCTTACGAAAGCGAATTCTCATTGCTTCTCTCTTGGCAGCTTCCACTTCAGCGGTTAAACTATTTTCAGACATGCTTACGCCCCTCTGGTAATTATCTTGGTGAGTACCGGCAATTTCGCAGATGCCAAAGCAAACGCTCTATTGGCGACGTCAGCATCCACACCATCCATCTCAAACAAAATGGTTCCCGGATAAACCCGACATGCCCAGTATTCAACACCACCTTTCCCGCTTCCCATTCTGACTTCGGCAGGTTTACGGGAAATAGGAAGATCCGGAAAAACTCTGATCCAGACTTTTCCCACACGACGCATACATCTGGTTATGGCACGTCTTGCTGCTTCTATCTGAGCAGCACTTACTCGAGCCGGTTCCATAGCTTTAAGGCCGAACGAGCCGAAACTCAAACGGTGCCCCCGAGAAGCAATTCCGGTAGTTCGCCCTTTGAATTGCTTTCTGAATTTCATTTTGGCTGGAGATAACATCTCTTACTCCCTATTTCTATCGGATCTATCCGATCTATCACGTCTATCATGCCGGTCACGTCTATCGTTCCTACCAGGCCTATCTGATCTCTCGGATCTATCCCTGTCAGCCCCTTCTGGTCTGTCTGGTCTATCATTAATTTTTTTCGGCAGAAAAACTGACTTCGAATTAAACATCTCGCCCCTATAGATCCATACTTTAATACCAACCGATCCATAGGTTGTATTCGCTGTGGAAATTCCATAATCTATGTCTGCTCTGAGTGTGTGAAGAGGCACCTGGCCTTCCCTATACCACTCCATGCGAGCGATTTCGGCCCCACCAAGACGACCTGAGCAATTGACTCGTATTCCAAGTCCACCGGCTCTCAAAGTCGACTGCATAGCTCTCTTAACGGCTCTACGAAATCCGACTCGCTTCTCGATCTGAGCAGCAATTCCTTCCGCCACCAGCCGAGCATCAATTTCCGGTTTACGCACTTCGATGATATTGAGAGCAACGTCTGATCCAGCCATTTTCACCAGATCCGAACGCAACTTCTCTATGTCATTGCCCTTCTTTCCGATGACAACTCCAGGACGCGCTGTATGAATGTTCACCACAACCTTCTTGGCTAATCTCTCGAGATTAACTCTGGAAACACCAGCCAATTTCAATCTTTCCGTCACAAATTTCCTTATTTCGAAATCCTGACGAAGCAATTTAGCATATTCACCTTTCGAATACCAACTGGAACTCCAGTTGCGGATAATTCCCAGGCGAAGCGAATTCGGATTTATCTTTTGTCCCATATCAATACACCTCAGACTCACATAACACAACGGTCAACTTGCTGAATTTCTTCAGAATAGGGCTTCCGCTACCCTTAGCACGAGCCCTAAACCTCCTGAGAGTGATTGCTTTCCCGACATAAGCTTCACTTACGGTAAGAAGATCGACGTCCAGTCCATGATTGTTCTCCGCATTGGAGATCGCCGACTGAAGCGTCTTACTGACATCCCTAGCAACTGCTTTCTTACAAAATTTCAATGCATCCAACGCCCTATAAGCAGGCATACCACGAATCATTTTCGCGACCAGATTAACTTTCCTTGGCGAAGCCTGAATCATACGATCTCTAGCAATCACCTCACCAGAAAGAGGAAATATACGCAATCTTTTAGCCATTTCATTTACCCCTTCTTAGCCTTCTTATCGCCAGCGTGTCCGTTGAACGTTCTCGTCGGAGCGAACTCGCCCAACTTATGCCCAATCATCTCTTCGCTTACTAGCACAGGAATAAACTTACGTCCATTGTGAACCGAAAACGTAACACCAACAAAATCAGGTATCAGCGTAGAACGCCTCGACCAAGTCTTGATGGGATCACGACGACCTGATTCCAACAGCGCCTTAACTTTCTTTATCAAATATCCGTCAACAAACGGACCTTTCCATACTGATCGTGCCACAACTTCACCTATTTCTTTCTGCGCGTCAAAATAAACTTATCGGACGGCTTTGCCTTCCTTCTGGTCTTATACCCCTTAGTTGGTTTGCCCCAAGGAGTAACAGGCTGTCTTCCGCTCTTTGTCTTACCTTCACCACCACCATGAGGGTGATCTACTGGGTTCATGGCAGATCCTCTGTTTACAGGGCGTCTACCAATCCAACGACTGCGTCCAGCCTTTCCAAGATTCACGTTTTTTTGATCCGGATTGGAAACTGCGCCTATAGTAGCACGACATTCACCATTTATCAACCTCACTTCGCCAGATGATAGCTTCACAATGACTTTTCCCGAATCTCGACCAATGATCTGCCCATACGTTCCGGCCGATCTGGCATACTGAGCGCCTTTGCCAACCTGCAATTCAATGTTATGAATGATTGTACCAACTGGTATGTTGATCATCTTCATGCAATTGCCGATTTTCACGTCTGTCTTATCAGAAGCAACTACTTTATCGCCAATGGACAATCTTTGCGGAGCGATTATATATGAATACTCACCATCCGTATATTTTACGAGCGCAATAAACGCCGTTCTGTTCGGATCATATTCGATACGCTCCACAACCGCTTCCACGTCTGCCTTATTTCTCAGGAAATCAATGAAACGATAGAGCTTCTTGTGACCACCGCCTCTGTGCCACGCGGTAATATGTCCGTGGACATTTCGACCACCTGTGCCTGTTTTCCCACCGACTAATCCCTTATGAGGTCTGCCACTCCACAAAGAAGAACGATCAACCAAGACCAAACCTCTTGTTCCAGGTGTAACTGGTTTATATGCCTTTAAAGCCATTAGATTCCACCCTCAAAGTTAATAGATCCTTCGGCTAAACGAACAATGGCCAATTTTCTTGGCTTTGTTAGCCCTGTCCTTCCGCGGAACTTTCTAATTTTACCATTTCTATTGAGCACATTGACCTTGGCGACTTTTACACCGTCAAACACTTTTTCAACGGCTCTACTCACATCAAGTTTCGTAGCCTCGGTATGCACCCTAAAAACATAAACTCCTTCTTTTCCAGAGTTCATCGCCTTTTCCGTCATCACAGGAGCAATTAAGCAATCGTATTCTGATATCATGACACTACCCTAATAAACGTTCCTGAAGACTGGCAACTGCACTTCTGGTGAGCACCAACTTCTCATGCCTTAAAGCATCATAGACATTGAAACCTACTGTTGGTAACACGTCTATTTTATGAAGATTCGCACAGGCATTTTTAAAATTTCCACACTCTTCCGACGAATCCACAAACAGCGCAGAACCCAAATTCATCTTATTTAAAGACTCCAGAAGAACCTTCGTTTTTGCGCTTTCCAGATTTAAATCATCGAAAACTATTAGGTTATTCTCTTTCAGCTTTAATGTAAGAAGCGTCTTCAGAGCCAACAATCTGACTTTCTTGTTTATCTTGAAGCAATGACACCGCGGAGTAGGTCCAAACACCACACCTCCGCCAACGAATATATTGGCCGTGCGAGCACCATGACGAGCCCGACCTGTCCCCTTCTGACGAAACATTTTTTTCTTGGTTCTGCTTATAAAACCTCGAGTCTTAACGGCATGTGTTCCAGCCTGACGACCAGCCAACTGCCACCGAACAACATCAGCCAGACATTCTTTCTTTGGCTCGATGTTAAATATGGAATCATCCAGTACTATGTCATCGCAAACGCTTCCATCTAATTTCATAACTTGCAGTTGCATAGTCTTATTTCCTCTTCACTGCGTCTTTTATAAGAACATAACTTCCCTCAGGACCAGGAACGCCACCGCGAATCAATAGGAGATCCCCACTGACTCCGTGAACCCGCAGGTTCTGCATGGTAACCTGCTCGTTACCCATGTGACCAGCCATTCTCTTCCCTTTGAAAACCTTACCTGGATCTTCTCTGTTTCCAGTCGATCCATGACTTCTGTGAGACAGAGACACACCATGGGTTGCTCTCAATCCACCAAAGTTGTGCCTTTTCATAGGACCGGCAAAACCCTTACCTATAGATACTCCAGTCACATCCACAAACTGACCGGACGCAAATATATCAGCGCCATAGGTATCACCTACAGGAAGCATATCAGCAGCATCAACACGAAACTCTTTCAGTTTCTTGAAGAATTTCTCGCCGAGAGCTTTGAAATATCCCTGCATGGGCTTGGTCAACTTCCATTCGAAAGTTTCCACGGTACCGACAACAACAGCGTCATATCCATGCCTTTCAGATGTCTTATGAGCAAGAACATGGTGTGGTTCCACCTGCAACACGGTTACGGCAAACTGACGTCCATCATCACCGAAGATGCGCGTCATGCCTAACTTTTTTCCCAATAATCCTGAACGCATGTCTTAACCTAAAATCTTTATTTCAACATCCACACCGGCAGCCAACTCTAATTTCATTAGAGCATCCACCGTCTGCGGAGGACAATCCAAAATATCAACCAATCTCTTATGAGTCTTCAACTCAAACTGCTCACGTGATTTCTTATCTATATGAGGAGAGCGCAGAACCGTAAAGCGCTCAATCCTGTTCGGCAGCGGAACAGGACCACGAACGCTCGCACCCGTTCTTTTTGCGGTCATAACAATCTCGCCAGTAGAATAGTCGAGGATCCTGTGATCATATGCTCTAAGACATATACGGATGCATTGCGCGTTCATGGTGGTGGTCTCCCTTTAAGCTATGATTTTGGTTACGACACCGGCACCAACCGTACGGCCACCTTCGCGGATAGCGAATCTCAGCCCTTCATCCATAGCAATAGGAGCAATAAGGTCTACCGTCAACTTAACGTTGTCCCCCGGCATAACCATTTCGACCCCCTCCTGGAGTGCGACATTTCCTGTGACGTCCGTTGTTCTGAAGTAGAACTGTGGACGATATCCGTTGAAAAATGGTGTATGGCGACCCCCCTCATCTTTGCCCAAAATATAGGCTTCGCATTCAAATTTTGTATGCGGAGTAATAGTGCCAGGAGCAGCTAGAACCTGACCACGCTCTACATCTTCACGCTTGGTACCTCGCAACAGACATCCGAGGTTATCTCCCGCCTCTCCTTGATCCAACAATTTTTTGAACATTTCAACGCCAGTGACGATCGTTTTTGTTGTATTTCGTATACCGACGATCTCGACTTCTCCGCCGACTTTTATGATACCTTGCTCAACACGACCTGTAACAACAGTTCCACGACCGGAAATGGAGAACACGTCTTCAATCGGCATGAGGAACGGACGATCTTTCGGACGTTCAGGTTGCGGGATATAAGCATCAATGGCATCCATCAGTTCAAGTATCTTGCTCTTGCCGACCTCGTCATTTTTACCTTCCAAAGCGCAAAGAGCACTTCCCTTGATTATTGGAATATCGTCTGCCGGAAAATCATATTTAGCCAACGTATCTTTGATTTCCATTTCGACCAGTTCCAACATTTCCGGATCATCAACCATATCAACTTTGTTGATAAATACCACCAATGCAGGAACACCTACCTGACGTGCCAACAGGATATGCTCTTTTGTTTGAGGCATAACGCTGTCGGTTCCGGAGACCACCAAGATCGCTCCATCCATCTGGGCAGCGCCAGTGATCATGTTCTTGACGTAGTCCGCGTGCCCCGGGCAGTCAACGTGAGCATAGTGCCGATTGCCGGTTTCATACTCTACGTGAGCTGTAGAAATCGTTATACCGCGTGCTTTCTCTTCCGGAGCCTTATCGATTTGGTCATAGGCGGTAAAACTTGCACCACCTCTCTCGGACAATACCTTTGTGATGGCAGCGGTCAAGGTAGTCTTACCATGATCGACGTGCCCTATAGTTCCAATGTTACAGTGAGGTTTATTCCTCTCAAACTTCGCTTTACTCATAATTACTACCCCTTTCTAAAATCAATCTGCTTTCGCAGCACCTTTATGCTCAGCAATAACCTTCTCCGCCACATGTGATGGAACCACATCGTAGCGTACAAATTGCATCGAATACTGAGCTCTACCTTGGCTCATGGAGCGTAACGTATTAACGTAGCCAAACATCTCCGCTAACGGAACTTCAGCCGCGATAACACGAGCGTTCGCCCTCTGATCCATTCCAACAACCTGACCTCGGCGGCTGTTAAGATCTCCAATAATGTCTCCCATGTAATCCTCGGGAGTCACAACCTCCACAGCCATTATAGGCTCAAGAATTTTCGCTCCGCACTTGGACATCGCTTCCCTAAACGCACCGCGTCCTGCAATTTCGAACGCCAAGACGCTTGAGTCGACATCATGGTAAGCACCATCTATCAACGTACACTTGACTCCAACTATCGGGAACCCAATGAGACATCCAGAATCAGCTATGCTCTTCAATCCCTTTTCGACACCTGGGATATATTCTTTCGGAACAGAGCCTCCGAAGATTTTGCTTTCAAATTCCAGACCAGCGGAAAAATTCCCGGGCTCGAATTTTAACACAACTTTAGCAAACTGTCCTGCACCACCGGATTGTTTTTTATGCACATAATCAATCTCTGCAGGTTTGGATATCGTCTCTCTATAGGCAACCTGAGGCGCACCAACGTTTGCCTCAACTTTAAATTCTCTCTTCATGCGATCAACAATGATCTCCAGATGAAGTTCCCCCATACCTTTAATGATGGTTTGCCCAGTCTCGGCGTTCATGCTGACCCTAAAAGAAGGATCCTCCGCTGCCAAACGGGAAAGAGCTATTCCCATTTTCTCCTGATCTGCCTTCGATCTTGGCTCAACGGCCACCTCGATAACCGGATCCGGAAACTCCATCTTTTCAAGCAGCATAGGTTTAGTCGTGGAGCACAATGTATCACCAGTCGTAGAACATTTCAACCCACAAACAGCGACAATATCACCGGCATTTGCTTCTTTTATATCTTCACGGTTGTTCGCATGCATTAGCAGCAGGCGCCCTACCCTTTCGCGCTCCCCCTTCGTAGAGTTTAATGCGTAACTTCCAGATTCCAAAGTTCCAGAATAAATACGAACGAAAGTCAAAGATCCCACAAACGGATCTGTCATGACCTTAAATGCAAGAGCAGCCAAAGGTTCGTCGTCCTTTGGCTGCCTGATAATTTCTGAATCGTCGTCTACGCCTTGGCCAGTTACTTCTCCTATATCTAAAGGAGAGGGCAAGTAGTCAACAACGCCATCCAATAAAGTTTGGACACCCTTATTTTTAAATGCACTACCACAAAATACAGGCACAAAAGCGCCGGTAATGGCTCCTTTTCTTATGCATTGTTTTAATTGTTCGACAGTGGGCTCATTTCCTTCCAGATACGCTTCCAGAATCTCATCATCCTGTTCCACCGCCATTTCGACTAATGTATGATGGTATTCTTCCGCATCTTCTCTATATTTTTCTGGTATTTCTATAGTTTCGTATTCGGCCCCCATTGTTTCATCTTTCCAATGATAGGCTTTCATAGCGAGAACATCGACAACACCTATGAAATCGCTTTCCAATCCGTCCGGAATCTGCATGACCAACGGACGCGCACCAAGGCGATCCACGATCATATCCACACAACGGAAGAAATTCGCTCCGGTTCTATCCATTTTGTTCACAAAACAGATTCTCGGAACTTTATATTTATCAGCCTGACGCCAAACGGTCTCGGACTGAGGCTCAACACCAGCAACGCCATCGAAAACAGCAACGGCTCCGTCCAAAACGCGCAGAGAACGCTCTACTTCAATGGTAAAGTCCACATGCCCAGGAGTATCGATAATATTTATCCGATGATCCTTCCAGTAGCAAGTAGTCGCAGCGGACGTAATTGTTATCCCGCGCTCCTGTTCCTGCTCCATCCAGTCCATGGTGGCAGCACCTTCGTGCACTTCACCAATCTTATGGGATCTACCGGTATAAAACAATACTCGCTCGGTAGTAGTAGTTTTTCCGGCATCGATGTGAGCCATAATCCCGATATTTCTGTATTTGTCAATGAGCGTCTTGCGAGCCATAATTACCACCTATAATGCGCAAATGCTTTGTTGGCTTCCGCCATCTTATGAGTATCGTCTCGCTTCTTTATGGATCCGCCTCTGCCATTGTATGCATCCAGAAGCTCTCCAGCCAATTTCAAAGTCATGGTCTTCTCGGAGCGCTTACGAGCAAAGAGGATGATCCATCTTATGGCTAACGCCTGCGCTCTTTCATAGCGAACTTCGACAGGAACTTGATATGTGGCACCACCGACTCGACGAGATTTCAATTCAACCGATGGCCGTACGTTTGCAAGCGCATCCTCGAAAACTTCCAATCCAGATTTATTAGATTTTTTTTGAATTTGATTGAATGCTTCATGCAGCATTTTCTCAACTATGGACTTCTTGCCGTCATACATAGCGGCATTGATAAATTTGGTAACAACAACACTACCAAATTTAGGATCCGGCAGCACTTCTCGCTTCTCAGCAGCTCTTCTACGTCCCATGGAAACTCCCCCTACTTTGGCCTCTTGACACCGTACTTGGAACGACTCTGGCGTCTGTTTTTCACGCCCTGAGTATCCAACGCACCACGAATAATGTGATATCTCACACCCGGAAGGTCCTTTACGCGCCCACCTCGAATCATCACGACCGAGTGCTCCTGCAAATTGTGTCCCTCGCCAGGAATATAGCAGGTGACCTCAAAACCACTGGTCAAACGAACACGAGCAATCTTTCTCAAAGCGGAGTTTGGTTTTTTAGGAGTAGTGGTCGTGACACGAGTACAGACTCCCCTCCTCTGCGGACAAGATAAAAGTGCAGGAACTTTGTTCCTCTTTGCGACATCCTTTCTAGGATTCCTGATCAACTGATTAATTGTCGGCATGCGCCCCTTCCCTAATTTAAAAATACCATACGAGGAATCTATACATATATGGTGTACTGGCCCCCTACGAAGGCTGTATAATATCTATTACGCCAGAATTAGTCAAGCCCTTAACGGAAAACTGAGTAAAATAAATAGAATTGTTATCGATCTAACTTCACCGATGAGTTTAACATACAAAAGGCACCGTTCGGAAGGGCGATGCCGAGAAAGGCTCATTGCGGGCAGTAAGGCGGTATATTGTATTTATCTATAGCATGTATTTCAAAGATACCTTGGTAGGGGCTGTCCCCGTCGGCAACTTTAGTCATATGCAACCTACACATTTCTACAAGGATTTTGTCGTTGAACACAGATTCCCAATAATGGACTTCATCGCACACAGCCTGGATTTCTGATTCAAGACAACCCGATATCATAGAGTAGGCCATTTGAAAGTGGCAACAATCTTTCAAGATACTGTCATCACGAACAGCAGCACAAAACCCGTGCGTTCCGGAGAGCTCAGCAACAGCACAGCCATCGGTGCCCTCGTAATCTTTCAGGAAGTTCGATACCCGCTCAACATTCTCTGGTGACACATACAATGTCATTTTTCCATGAACAACAGGCACCCGCCCACGCATTATTTTTGCCAAGGTTGCGCTTGCCATTTTGCGTTTCGGAAAACTATCCATTGCCGCCACATGCATCGCTCCCATTCCCAAAAACACAAAAACTAACATCATATTACTAATTTTCTTTGTCATTTCATACTCCATATTAACAATATCTAATAAAAAAACTGTCAGAAGATTACACTACAAAGAAACGGTTGTCAATGCAAAAAGCAATTAATTTTTATGAATATATTTTAGCAGGCAAGGCACGTTTTCAATGACTCACAAAGAGCGCACACAAACATGCCCATATAGGAATGACATCTATATTTCTGACGATTAAAAGCCATCGAGCGGTAACTTCCGACTACAATCTTCGTGTTTCCTCAAAGTGCCGCCCAATGTTTCCGCCATGCACCACCGCCTCAAGGACGTCTTTTCGGTATGCAGCTATTTGCGTCTATAATCTCATTTCAAGTGCTACTATACACCGCGAATCCCACTGCTCAGCGCCTTTTTCATACCATTCTAAAGAGCTTCCAGCCTCAGAAAGCAGATTTGGTGATACATGAGTTATAAGATGAGGATTAAAGTTCCAATCAGAGCCGTCAAGTATCTGCCCAAGCTTGAATTGAGCATCAACATAGCCTTTTTTCGCAGACTTCAAATATAATTCAAATGCATCCTCTAAACGACCACGATTTTCATACGCAATCCCAAGATGGAATTGAGCCTCGGCATTGCCATTATCACGCACATGCTTAAGATACGTTTGAGCTCTACCATAATTTTCTGCATCAGCACTCAAATACATTTCGAACGCCTCCGGTAGATCCTTTTGTACACCTGGAACACCTTGTTCATATATATTAGCAAGACTAAATCTGGCTCCTATATCGCCTTGACCGTTAGCTTTAGATAACCACTCAAATGCCTCCTGTAGATTCTGCTCTACACCTTCACCTGTAAGATACATATCGCCACAATAACATTGAGCTATATGATATCCTCCTTCAGCAGCTTTTAAATACCACTCAAATGCCTTCGCGGTATCCGGTCTCACATATCGCCCTTTATCGTACATATACCCTAGAGCGAACTGAGCTTTAGCATTACCTTTTGCTGCAGACTCCGAATACTCTTCAAATGCTTTCTTTAGATCTTTTTGTACACCTGGAGCACCATGTTCATACCAATACCCACGAGATAAATGTATGACAGTATCTGTTATCATTCCTTCAGCATTCATCACGCTCATAGATGCAAGAACCAAAACCAATACCTAGTTGCTAATTTTCATTGTCATTTCTTACTCCATTTAACAATATTTAATTAAAACTATGAAAAACTATGAACGAACCGGTGTGGCCATGACCTTTGTCGTCAGGAACTCTCCTGAAGTGTTTTTGGAACGTTTCTTCCACTTCCTGTTCGGTCACAGATATTTCTCCTGCACTCACCACTTGTGAAGCTTCTTTTTCAGCTTTGCATAGCTCGACCATAATATCCTCATGATCTATTCTGGCTCCGAAGAGCATCTTGCTCATTATCAAGCCCCAAAGAAACACGCTACAACGTGTGATTATAGGTTTGGTTTGAATTTGAGGAAGAGGAAGTTGCATTAGAGAAGCAAGCCGACCAGCCATCGGATAATCAACCGGATGCACATACAGCGTCATCTCTTTGCAAAACTCAATAGGCTCTGCTTCAGCATTCATCGCGCTCACACATGCAAGAACCAGAGTCAACACTTTATTGCTAATTTTTATTATCATTTCATACTCCATATTAACAATATCTAATAAAAAAAACTGTCGGAAGATTACACAACAAAGAAACAGTTGTCAATGCAAAAAGTGATTAATTTTTGTAAATATATTTTAGCAGACAAAGCACTCTGTTGATGACTCAATAATGAGCATACACAAAACATGCCTGTCAGTTCCGTCTCATGTCTTTCTGAACTTGGGCACAGAGAGCGCCATGCCGGAAACGCAATTAAGCATTTCCGGTTTGTTTGAATTTATCTATGGTGTAACTATTAGCTTGGCCAAGCCAGCCAAAAGTAAAATAGCCACAATATTGGTGATTTTGATCATTGGGTTGATGGCCGGGCCTGCAGTATCCTTGTATGGATCTCCTACGGTGTCACCGGTGACAGCGGCTTTGTGAGCCTCGGATCCTTTTCCGCCGAAGTTTCCATTTTCGATGTATTTCTTGGCGTTATCCCATGCTCCACCACCGGAAGTCATTGATATGGCAAGAAATATACCGGTTAGAATGGTTCCAAATAACATGGCTCCTACACTGGTGAGGCCGGCTTTATTTCCGCCAAAGTATCCAATGACAAAATACAGAGCTACCGGAGCGAGAACTGGCAGAAATGATGGAAGAATCATTTCTTTGATGGCTGATTTCGTCAGCATATCGACGGCTGCTTTATAATCCGGCTTTGCTTTTCCAGACATAATGCCCTTGATGGTGGCGAATTGCCGACGAACTTCCACAACAATGGCTGCGCCGGCTCTTCCGACTGCCATCATACTGCAAGCTCCGAATAGATACGGGAGCAGTCCACCAATGAAAAGTCCAATAACCACGTATGGATCGCTTAGCGAAAAATCTATGTTGAGCGATGGGAAATAGTGAGCAATGTCCTGCGTATATGCTGAAAACAGCACCAGAGACGCAAGTCCAGCTGATCCTATGGCATATCCTTTTGTGACGGCTTTGGTGGTATTTCCAACGGCATCCAGTTTATCTGTAACTTTCCGTACATCCTCCGGCAATCCTGCCATCTCTGCGATTCCACCGGCGTTATCCGTAACGGGGCCATAGGCATCCAGTGTAATAATTATGCCGGCTAGAGCTAGCATAGACGTAGCTGAAATAGCGATACCATACAATCCCGCCTGCATATAAGCGAACAGAATACCTCCGCAGATTATTATGACTGGAACTGCTGTAGCTTCCATTGATATTGCGAGTCCCTGTATAACGTTGGTTCCGTGTCCTGTTTCCGACGCTTTCGCGATGCTTATGACCGGTCTGTAAGAATATGATGTGTAGTACTCTGTAATTGCAACCAATAGAAGTGTAACGACCAATCCAACTGCTGTACACGACATTATGTTACATCCGCTGAATGATCCGCTGCCTCCGGAAACGACCTGGAATATGGTCTCAAACCCCAGGACATAACTGGTGGCGAAGTACATGAACACCAGCGATATCGCAACTGCACCAAGCAATCCCTTGTAGAGTGCATGCATGACGTTTTCTTTCTTTCCCAATTTCACGAAGAAAGTTCCAGATATTGATCCGATAATGCAAACACCAGAAATAATAAGAGGATACAGCATTAATGTTTTTCTCGCTTCTCCCTCAAAAAACAGACTTGCCAGCACGATTGTGGCGGCAATGGTAACAACGTAGGTTTCGAAGAGATCCGCTGCCATTCCGGCGCAGTCTCCAACGTTATCTCCGACGTTGTCCGCAATGACAGCTGGATTTCGGGGATCATCCTCTGGAATTCCTGCCTCCACCTTTCCAACTAGATCGGCCCCGACATCGGCACCTTTGGTGAATATTCCACCACCTAAACGAGCGAATATCGATATGAGGGAAGCTCCGAAACTCATGGCTATTAGCGATTCTGACAACAGTCTTACATCTTCGACAATCGACTGAAGATAAAAGAAGTATGCAGATATTCCCAGCAGTCCAAGTCCAACGACGAGAAATCCAGTGATGGCACCGGAGTTATAAGCTACTGATAGAGCATGATTTATGCCCTTTTTGGCAGCTTCGGTTGTGCGGACATTGGCTCTTACAGATATATTCATACCGACATAGCCAGCAATTCCTGATAATACAGATCCGATTACGAATCCAACAGCCTGATAATATCCAATACAAGTTGCAACAATTACTGCCATTATTACTCCGACAATCGCAATCGTTGTATACTGCCTATTCAAGTACGCCGACGCACCTTCTTGAATGGCCGCGGCGATTTCCTTCATTTTTGCGTTGCCGCTGCTTAGCTTAAGCATAGAAATTGCATTGACGGCCCCAAATACCAGAGCAAGAATGCCTGATAAAATAATTATTGATTCCCAGTACATACAAAAAGTCTCCAAACAAATAAAAACCATTTCTCATTATCTCACAAATGAGGTGAAACATCAAATTTTAAGGAAATGCTTGGGCAGCAGCTATCTTTCATCCACCTTCTAGCGAATTGATTTTTTGCGATAGATTGTGTTAAAGATGGAGCATCTTTGAAGCAATGGAGAAAGAAATTATGCTTTTTATGTTTCCCGGACAGGGATCTCAAAAAATAGGTATGGGAAAAGATTTGTATGATGCATTTCAGTCTGCGCGAGACGTGTTTCAGGAAATAAACGACGCACTTTCGTTTGATTTATCGAATTTAATTTTTTCGGGATCAGAAGAGGATCTAAAATTAACGGAAAATACGCAGCCGGCTCTTATGGCTGTCAGTATGGCCTTTGTAACTGTAATGAAAAAAGACTTTTCCGTAGATGTTTTGGATAGAGCGCACTTTTTTGCCGGACATTCCCTCGGGGAATATTCTGCCCTCTGTGCTGCTGGTGTTATCTCGCTTTCGGATACGGCTAGGCTGCTAAGAGCTAGAGGACTTGCTATGGCGTCTGCTTGTAAAAGTGGTGGAGCAATGGCAGCAATTATTGGATTAGACATAGATGCTGTTGAAAAAGTACTGGACGCGACGAATGATGAAAGCTCTGTACTCCAGATAGCCAACGATAATTCCAATGAACAGGTGGTGATAAGTGGACATAAAACAGCCGTAGAAAAAGCAATTGCAAAATCTATTGATGATGGCGCAAAAAAAGCGGTTCTTCTGGAGGTCAGTGGTCCTTTTCACTGTCCACTAATGAAACCAGCTGTCGAATCTCTGGAAATGGCTATTGATTCCGTTACTTTTAATGCTACGGCAAAACCAATTATTTCGAATGTAACAGCAAAAGCAGAAACTGATAATTTCAAGAAATTGCTTCTACAGCAGCTGGTGTCCCGCGTAAGATGGAGGGAAAGTATACAGTTCTCTATTGAAAATTCTGTATCAAGAGCTGTGGAAATCGGATCCGGAAAAGTCCTAACTGGATTGGCAAAACGCATATCTTCAGCTCTAGAATGCAGCAACGTAAACTCAATAGGATCCATGGAGGATTTCTGCAGGAAAATATGATGTGCTGAATTTTCTTCCAGATAAATGTTGAAATCTCAATAAAATATCTGCGAAGCGTCAATATTTGTTAGAGACCACATGGAAACCGAGCACCATCTACATCGTGTAATCATCACGAAGACAGCGCTCGCGTCATCTAACTTGAAGCTCAGTCACTAGCTCGCATGAGTTTCATTTTCTGTATAGTCCGCATCTACGACTTCTTCGTCTTCAGAGGATGCCCGCGGTGGATCCGTTGATGGATTATCCTGAGCGGCCTTATGAATAACTTCACCAGCCTTGGACATGGCCGATATCAACTTTTCGGAAGATTGCTTGATAGCGTCAAGTTCGTCTCCTTCGAGGATTCGTTGTAGTTCCTCCGAAGCGGTTTTTATTTCGTCCTTCATGCTATCCG
>BNWK01000005.1 GCA_025998775.1 Alphaproteobacteria bacterium
CACGAACGGCCTGATACGGCAATATTTGCCGAAGAAATTTGATTTCAAAGATGTTTCGGATAAAAAAATTAGGGAAATTGAAAACAAACTTAACAATCGACCGCGGAAAGTGCTAAACTTCAAAACTCCTCGAGAGGTCTTTGTGGCAAATCGGATTGTTTCGCTACATGATGCACTTCGTTTCTGAATGGGCGATCCTTCCCAAAGACTTCTTTTCTTCATGACATTCTCTTTTTTTTCTTACAATCCTTACAATATACATACCATCAATGCTATAGTTTGAAGTTTATCAAAGAAAAATTAATAAATTGTAAAAATCAAAAAATGTTTGAAAATATTTTTAGCTAAAAAAGAAGACAAAAAACTACTCATGCGGTAAAAGAATAACAAGGTCGTTTTCATTGGTCATACCAAGCAAATTTCTGGCCTGTTCTTCCAGAAGGTCCAAATCCAGATTGTCGTCTCGTATAAGCTTTATTTTATTTTCCAAAAAGGCGTTTTCCTCTTTTAGGGATAATAACTCACGTTCGAGTCTATCACTTTCATAACTGAGCTTGGCCCAAGATACGGCTCCACGCGCTCCGCTAAAGATATGAAACAAAAAATATCCTACGATACATATCCAAACAGCGTTGGAAGCGACAGACTTTAGGTTTCTACTTAGAAGATTTGAAAACATCAGCAGGACATATCCACATAACAGGAGCTCTTCGAGAGTTCGTCGAAACGTTTCATGGAGATCAAAAATTCCTTCATGGCATTCAATGGAATCATATTTGGCCCATCTGAGTATGAATTAGCTGAATCATAGTGGGTTTCCACGAATATACCAGCAACACCAACAGAAAGCGCAGCTCTTGTTAGCAGCTCAATGTGCTCGCGATTACCTCCGGTGGCAGTCCCAAGTCCTCCCGGTTCCTGAACAGAATGAGTTGCGTCAAATATTACCGGATAGCCGAAATCTCCCATAATCTTCAGTGATCTCATATCGGAAATCAATTTATTATAACCGAAGCAAGCGCCTCGCTCGCAAAGCATGATGTTTTCATTTTCGAATTGAGTAATTTTTTTGTAGACGTTTTTCATATCCCACGGAGCCAAGAACTGTCCTTTCTTAATATTTATTGCTTTTCCAGTTTTTGCAGCGGCAACCAGCAGATCCGTCTGACGGCATAAAAAAGCTGGAATCTGAAGGACATCAACGACAGTCGCAACAACGTTACACTGATATGGCTCGTGAACATCGGTAATAACCGGACATCTATACGTTTCTTTGATTTCAGTGAATATTTTCAATCCACTTTCCAGATCAACTCCTCTTTTTGCATCGACACTTGTTCTATTGGCCTTATCAAACGATGCCTTAAATATATATGGAATTCTAAGTTCCGAAGCTATTTTTACCAAATGATCTGCAATTCTCAGTGCACAGTCGCGATTCTCAAGAGCACAGGGACCCGCGATGAGAACCATGGGGCTAGAGTTTGAAACGCAAATACTCCCTATTTTTACAGTTTTCGTTTCGACCATTTAGCGCTCCTGCACCGTTTTATTTCTCCTTTGTCTTCTACGTTTGCCTTTGTTTTTGCGTGGAGTATTTGCTGGCTGAGTAGCTGCACCATTTTGGTTATTGTTGATAGGCTTAGCATTGGTATCATTCTGCTCACTCGATTGAGTAATGTTTGCACCATTTTGATTATTGTCGGTTGGTTGAGCATCGGTAGAAGCTTTTGTATTGTTTGGATTATTGCTAACTGGCGAAGCATCAGCGCTATTGGACTCAGCTGCGTCGCCTAGATTATTAGCTGCATCTGGTTGGGTATCTACCACAGGTGGGGCAACATCATCAGTTGTAGGAATGTTGGGATCTTCAACAATCCTATCTACTATGGATCCTGTTTGTTTTTGATGCTTGTAAAGTTTTGCTAACACGAGGCAATTCAGCATAAAAATCGTCATCAGGACAGCTGTAGCGCGAGTCAATAGGTTAGCCTGTCCGCGTACGGAAAACATTCCTCCACCGGCTGCACCGCCTCCACTGGATCCAAGCGCTCCGTCAGAATCGTGTTTCTGGAGCAAAATAAGCCCTATGATGGAAATAGCAAGAATAAAATGAACGGCTAATAAAAAAGATTGCATAATTAAAGTAACTCCAAAAATATAAAGAACAAATCACTCGAAAACAATCGCTTCAGCAGGACAAGAAGCGGCACAACATCCACATCCAAGACACAAGTCTTCATCTATAACAATAACGCCGTCCTTTTCTGAAATGGCGTTCACTGGGCAAACCCCAATGCATGAACGACACTTTTTGCATTTTTCGATGATAATTTTCACGAAAATCCCCACATAAATCAAAACACCGATAGAATTCTACTCTTTTCTCTCGAAATTTTCAATGGCTATGCTTACATTCGGTTATGGTGATTTTTGGAGAGTTTTCAATTAAATATAGTGTGTGACATAACGCCAAATTGGATCCAGCGTCACGCTGGCGTCAAACGCTGATTTCTCAGGGCAATAACCATACGAATCCGCGTGAAATATCTCTTCCAGCCTCGGCTCGAGACATATCTTCACTACCGCTTTGGCAACTCTGTCGCCTACTGTTTGGATTCCAAGACACCTCGTTCCTTCGGCATTTCCACGGCTTTCACCGACTGGTGGGCCCGGTAAGATTCGAACTTACGACTACTCCGTTATGAGCGGAGGGCTCTAACCGCTGAACTACAGGCCCATTAACTTTAAAACGAGATCACTATGCGCAAGAACAGAATGGATTCTAATATATAAATGAGAAGTACACAAGATGTAAGTTAAAATTTGTGTAAGTTCATTAGACCTGTTGCGTAACCGACTATGTTGGAGGATTTTTTAGGAGCATTGTGCGGTTTCGATCGCATATTGGTCTCCTCAAGGTTAAGTTAAAATATTCACCAATTCTGGAGACCTTTCGCTTTCTTTGCAACTAAAATATATACTCGCTCTATTTTCAGTCTGTCAGTGCTGCCTCATATCTTTCTGACTTGTACAAGTCCACCATCTCTCGTCTATTTCACACAGAATTTCGCGTCATTGTGGGGCTGATGATGATCCAGCAGCTGGCATCCCCGCATCTTGAGGAGTAGAGGTACCAGAGGGTACAGCTGTTGCCTGAGAATCTTTACTGCTAGCTGCAGCTGAAGGAGTTGGCCCCAGCATTTCTGCTGGAATGCGGCCCGGTTCGGCTTTGTCGTCAAAGCTACTCTGGTCGGCGGCATCTCTGCGGTTAATAAAATCACCAACTGCAGGAGCGGCCGTCATCAAAGCTTTTTTAGCGACAGCTGATGTATTTATGACAGCAGTCGGCGGAGCGACTGGATTTAGTACGTTGCTAATGTCGTTACAAAAGGTAACAAGATTCCTGCATCTTTGAGGTGTTGTTTGTAGGCCCATAGCTAATGCTGACGCTTTTTTATCCGTTGGAGAGCCACCCAAATGCTGCGCTAGGTCGTCATTGCCACTGAGCTGAGTCTCTTTTATACGATGGACCCAATGCAGAGAATCTGGATAGACAAACAATTGCCAGTTACTGAATTTAATCGTATCAAAAGCTGTAATCAATTGCATCATCTGTCTCGGTGTGGTGTTGGAATCCCCAGTTCCTTGGAATAAATATACAGGAACCGTAAAACCGCTCTCAAATGGTTGCACAGCCTGTTTAGTAGCTGGTTGGAGTATTTTCTCTTGTATTGCAATAAGATCAGAAAATGGGTGCATTTTTCTGAATCTTTCCATGTATTCATCCGTGGTAATAGAATCTGGTTGTCCTTTGTCGTTGAGCGCGGTAGCTTTCAAGTTTACGGAACGGATACTGAATTTGCCTGTATATCCCGCATTATTTTTCAAAAAATTGTTGTTATCTATGTCAACTCCATAGTTCAAGCTCCAGCCCCCGCCGGCGTAGGTTTCAGTGACCCCGGCGGGAGCGTATATGCCTACGGCGTCGACGTTGCCTTTTAGCCAACCTCGCTGTTGTGCCAAAAACTGAGTCATCATGTATCCGCCAAAGCTGTGACCAAGAAGGAATATCTTGCCTATTGGCTGCTTTTTTAGTTCTTTTATCTGGTCCATTATTTGTTGAGTTATGCTACTTTTAATACCATCTTCGCATCTGAAGGTAATTGTAGCGACGGCGAAATGTCTAGAAACAAGCGCATTGATCAGCGGTAACAGCGTGTACGTCATATCGTTTCTGCCAAGGTCACGAATGCTAGTCTCTGGTGTTTCTATTCTAAAACTAGCTCCCGGATTACCGCCGTGCAAAAAGACAAGACATGGCAATTGTTCTCCGATGTCTTCTGTTAAGCGATATAGCAAAAACGGCATATCACCATCTGCGCCTTTTATTGAAAGTTGAATGACATGCATTCCCCTCACAAGACTGGTTAACATCTCTCGAGCCTTGTTTTTCAATGCTAATTTTCCATCAACTGATATATTTTCTTTCTCTGCCTCTGCGACTGCTTTTTCGATTATAAGGCTACTTTTTATTGCGGCGGCAGTCGCTGGGTCAGTTTGTATGTTTTTTACATCGGCTATGTCGTTTAGCTTTTCGATTTCGGCGTCTATTTCTGTTGTGGCCGCCGCCCATCCAGCGCATTCCGGTTCAAGGACGTTTTTTTCAATCCACGCCATATGTCTAGATATTGGTTCAACAGCCCCTTCAACAATTACTCCGTGTAAGCCTTTTGTTTCAGCACCAAATACAGGGGCCCCTTGATCTCCGTCACCGAAAAATGCTCTGTTGTACACAGCGTATGGAACAGTCGCTTTTTTCATGCCAAAGCTAGCGAGGCTTTGGGCATGGTCAGCAAGTGTTGGATCGATATGCTGTCCGGTCAAAGCAATACCTCCATAGCCCACGGAAATATACGGAGTCTCGGCCGTGTCCATTATTTCTGCATCGTTACCTTCTACTGCTTTATCGAGTATAAAAATACTTATTGTGTCATTGGTGTAGCGCCTTTCTATTTGGTAATGTTTATAGTCCCATGTTTCATTATTTGCATTGTTGTTGTTTGAAAAAAACGAAGCATCTTGATCAGTTTTACCGGAAATAACCACCCTTCCATTTAAATTCTGCGGCATATTCGGCAAGTGGATTAACGTACCAGTGATGATGTTTCCATCTGCACATTTCACATATCCAACGCTTTTTGCAATGTATGCAAGGGAACCGCCATCTGCTATCTTGTTTAAGAGCTCCATCTTTTTCGCATGGAAGTCCATTAGGCTCGCCTCGGCTGCTAATCCATATTTTTCAAGAACTGCCCTTGTTATTGGCGTCACATTTTCTGTGCCAAGCTGTTCATGCTGCCTTACCAGTAACTTATGCAGAGGCTCTTTTAAACTCGCAGCAAAACATTGAGAATGCAAAACAGCCAACGAACACGTTGCAAACAAAAATTTTTTCATACCTTTCTCCATTTTTTCTCTTAACCAAAAACTAATGCTGATTATAATCCAAAAAAGTTAAAAAACAAGCAATTTTCGCTATCGAACGTTTTTTAATTATAGAAAAGATGAGAAGAAAGGCAATTCTTAATTTATATACACATTAGGCCTATTCGCGAACAATTAATGCTTCAATGAATTGATTTCGTCGTTAGAAAGCCATGTCACTTCGGCGATATCTTCGATATCCATTCCTTTGGATAATAGCTTTAATGCCGTTTCTCTTGCTTTCTCAGCTTTGCCTTCAGCAATGCCTGCCGCTTTGCCTTCGGCCAAGCCCGTTTCACTAGCGACAGCCATTCCGCTATTGTAATCATTGATGGTATTTTGTCGGAGGTCAGCGATGGCACGCGTTTCATCGTCGGCGCTGATGTACTTCAGTCTATCCATCGCCTGCTGAACTTCCTCTATTTCAAGAAATGATTTGTCCATAAAAATTTGATGTCGTCGGAGTTCAAGGATTTTCAATAGAGCTGCATCAAGAATAAATACATTGTTAATTTAATTAATAAATTTCGTGTTTGCAACAATGCCACTTGTGGAGCTAAACTAACTCTTGGAGCGACAAGAACATTGTACTTTTTTATCCAATGTATGTCTGCTATGGTTAATTTTATGTAGTTTCTTGGTTTTGGAGAGCCGATGTCTAAGGAAGAGCCAATTATATCGTTCGATAATGTTATGTTGCATTACGGAGACGGAGCTCCTGTCTTAAAAAATGTATACCTTTCTTTGTACAAGAAATCCTTTCATTTTCTTACAGGAGCCAGTGGAGCGGGAAAAACTACGCTCATGAGACTGCTCTACATGGGAATAAAGCCATCGTCTGGAGTATTAAAGATTTTTGATAAGGACGTAGCTGATATATCTCGAGAAGAGATGTTTGAAATAAGGCGGAAGGTGGGCGTTGTATTCCAGGATTTTAATCTGCTGAATCATCTGACGGTGTTGGAGAACGTTGCTCTGCCGCTTAAGGTCATTGGCGAAAGTGAAAAACGCCGAGAAAATCAGGCTAAAGAAATTTTAGATTGGGTTGGCCTTGGCGGATGCTTTAATACTTTTCCGGATACTCTATCGGGAGGACAAAAGCAGAGAGTCGCGATTGCTCGAGCCGTAATTGCGAGGCCAGATATACTTCTTGCGGACGAGCCAACGGGAAATGTTGATGAGCAGATCGCCAACAAACTTATGAGTTTGTTCTATGGAATGCATAAAATGGGAACATGCGTTATAGTCGCTACGCACTACAGGCAATTTGTTGATACCTTCCACTATAATGAGTTGCGAATAGAAAATGGTAAGATTTGTGCAAATAAGTCCAATAAGCCAGGCGTTGAGCCGGGGAGAAAACCCTAATGAAGTTATCTTTTAAGCAAGATTTCGATTTTGATTTTTATAGCGATAAAACCAATCGTTTCATAGCATTTATTATTGGATTTCTCATGTATTCGGTTACTATCGCCATAATGAGTTGCTTTTTCACCTATAATCTGACTTCAGACTGGAATAAATCCCTTAAGGGACATATGACAATTGAATTTCAGTCCAGTCTCGATGGAACCGATGAAACGCTAACGGAAAAACAAATCAGTGATATCATTGAGATAGCTAAAGCAACAGATGGTATAAAATCCATTAGGAAATTGCAGGAATCGGATATTCTGAAAATCATTGAGCCATGGCTGAGCGGAACATCGATTCCGGATGATTTTCCTTTTCCAACAATATTTGATGTTAAATCAGAAAAGGGAGCAAAAATAGATCTGCTGCCGCTGAGAGAAAAATTATCTAGAGTATCACCAGGAGTAACAATACACGATCACACAAGTTGGTATGCTCCGGTTATAAGAATTAGCAACGGATTGTTTACATTTGCTATTCTGTTATCCATTCTGATATTCGCCACTGTCTGCACAACTGTGATATTCATAACCAAAAAAACGCTAAGCGTGCATGAAAGTATAGTGAAGATATTACAATTAATAGGTGCCAGCGATTCGTACATTGCATCTCAGCTGAATAAATATTATCTCTCCGTTGGATGTAAAGCTTCTTCCATCGCGATAGTTGTGGGAATTGTTACGGTTTTAAGCATGTTTTATATATTTTCAGAAACCCTTGGATTCTCGACGTTTGTTTACATGGCAGTAGCAATTGTTGTGCCTATATTTACGACAGGACTGGTAATGATTACCGCTAGAAAGTCGGTGATGTTCTTCCTGAATAATGAAGAGTGGATCGGCTAATGAAGGCTAGTGTCTGGTCGGCTGTTCTGGCAATCTCGCTGTGGATTGTATTATTCTGCTGTTTTGTAGTCGATATTCATAGAACGAAAAATGAGATATACGCCACTCGTTGTGATAATGTCGCAATTCCGACGGGTGGAAGAAACAGAATCACCTATGCGACGCAATTCATAAAAAACAGTCAGTCGCATCTTACTAAAAACATATTTATATCAGGAGTTTATCCTGAAACAACCATTAAAGATATTCTCATGGGCAAGACAGTAGATGATAATATCAATTTTATTCTGGGAAAACATGCGAAAAATACCCAAGAGAACGCAAGAGAAATAAATGAATGGATAAAAAATAATAGCATAAAAGAAATTCTTATTATAACTTCGGACTATCATATGCCACGTAGCGTTTTGGAGTTAAAACATCTAAATCCAGAAGTAAAAATACTGACGCACGCTATGAAAACCAGGTTTAATTTTAGATTTATTTTGAATTGCTTCAAGGAATTTCATAAAATAGCATACGCAAGTTTAAAGCATTGTTTTGAGAACATGTAAAATGATAGTTATAAGGTCGATTATTTTTAATATTCTGTTTTTCTCTGTTGGTAGCGTCATCATGCTTCTGGCGATTCCGATACTGCTTTTCAAGAAAGATCGTATATTCGATTTTTGGAAATTATTTTCAAAGATCACGGCGTTTATTTCTGAGAAAATCGGTGGTATCGGATATATCATTGAAAACGAACAAAATATTCTGAGTGAACCTGCAATATATGCTGTTCGTCACGAGTCTGTTTGGGAGACGCTTGTTTTAATTTACATGTTCAAAGAGCCAATTTTTGTTTTGAAAAAAGAACTGTTGAAAGTTCCGCTGTTCGGTATTTTATCAAAAATGGCTGGCAGCATAGAAGTAGATAGAGATAGCGGTACGAAATCCTTGGTTGACGTTGCCAAAAGAATAGAAAAGACCATTTCCGATGGACATCCGGTAATTATATTTCCCGAAGGAACTCGCGTTCCAACTGGAGAGCATATGGAAATAAAAAGAGGAATCGCTTTTTTTTATAGCAAAAGCAATTGTGCGGTTGTTCCGGTAGTTCACAATTCCGGGAAATTCTGGCCACGGAGAGGTTTTCTGAAGATTCCTGGAAATATTACAGTAAAATTCCTAGATCCCATTCCTCCTGGCTTGTCTCGGGACGAATTTATGAATAGACTAAACGATGTTTTTTATTCGGAAATAGAGTGCTTGAAAGCATCAACGTGACGTTGGATCCAGTGATTGCTCTGCTACCAGCGGAAACGTATGCATGCACTATTTTCGATATTGGAGTTGTTTCAGCATGAGTAAGAGAGACTGCTGCATAGAGCCAGTGGTGCAACCACTGGCATGCACTGGAGAAAAGTCGTGTCTTTAGATGTTACGTTAAAAAAAATTTTGGAGCGATATGACTCGCTGAAGGAGCAGATGCTCGTTAGCGTCGGCGATTCCGATAATTTCATAAAGTTATCGAAGGAGTTTTCTGACCTGGAGGAATTTGTCCATGTCATTAACAAGTACCAGAAAGCTCAGAACGAACTGGACGGACTAAATAACGCATTGGCCGATCCGGATACAGATGCCGATTTTAAGGAATTAGCCCAAACTGAAGTGGAACATTTGAAGGAGCTTCTGCCATCATATGAAAAAGAAATAAAGGTCATGCTGATTCCCAAAGATGCAATGGACGAAAAAAACGCCATCATAGAAGTACGAGCCGGAACCGGAGGAGATGAGGCCGGTTTGTTTGCGGCAGACCTTTTTCGAATGTATCAGAAATATTCCGATCATCGCGGGTGGAAATTCGAGATTCTATATACCCAAGAATCTGGCATCGGCAGCATAAAAGAGGCGTCGGCGAATATCTCCGGAAAAGGTGTGTTTTCTTATCTGAAATTTGAGTCTGGAGTACATCGCGTCCAAAGAGTACCAGTGACAGAATCCAGCGGCAGAGTTCACACATCGACGGCAACTGTGGCAGTTCTGCCGGAAGCCGAGGAAGTGGATCTGAAGATCGACGAAACCGATCTGAAAATCGATGTCATGAGGGCGTCTGGAGCTGGTGGACAGCACGTGAACAAAACCGAAAGCGCCGTCCGAATTACGCATATTCCCAGTGGAATCGTGGTTGCTCAGCAGGATGAGCGCTCCCAACACATGAACCGCGCAAAAGCGATGAAAATCCTTCGGGCGAGATTATACGAAATGGAAAGATTGAAACTCCATTCCGAGAGAGCGGAAAATAGGCGTCTGCAGGTGGGGACCGGAGAGCGTTCCGAACGCATTCGCACCTACAATTATCCACAGGGAAGAGTCTCGGATCACAGAATTAACCTCACACTCTATAAACTGCCGCAAATCATGGAAGGCGAGGCTCTTGACGAGATAATAAAGGCACTGGTCGAAGCAGATCAAGAGGATCAGATCGCCATGTATGTATCGGTGTAGGACAACCATACACAGAGACTGCAGCATAATGGCTTTTTTTCGCAATTGGCTTCGTCCGCCCTTTCAGAAATGAAGCGCATCATTTCGCGGAATCTTAGCTTTTGTCAAGAAGACCTCGAATGGTGTCTTAAAGTTTAACACTTTTCACTTCGTGATCTCCGATTCGCGGTCGATTGTTAATTTTATCTTCGATCGCTTGAATTTTTCGTCTCATACAAATTCTCGTTGTTAAATATCCATAAGGTTTTGAAAAGAGTTGCCATTTTTGGTGAGGCAAGTTTAGGTCTCATATGTCTTAACCCCGCACACCTTCCAGAACGAACTTTCCAGCTGTTACTGGAAAAAATTGTCCCGGAAGAGTTAATAAGCCTGTGATGCAATTACGTTAGTCCTGCAAGGATTTTCCTTCTATGATCTGATGGGAAGATCCTTCTAATTCTTTTTCGTGAATTGACTCATACCAACCTCCGAGCACCCTCGACAAAAACTTCTCGGTAAGAGCCAAGTAAGATCTGGAATTCGGTTCGCGCTGGAAACCGTGTCCCTCGTCCGGATATAGAACATACACAACAGTCAGGCCGTTCTTTATCATGTCGGCAACCATTTGATCAGACTCCGCCTTATTTACCCGAGGATCTTGCGCTCCTTGAAATATAATAAGCGGTTTCTTGATGTTTTTTACTCTAGTAATTGGGGAATTTGCCAACAGCTCCTCTCTTCCTTCTTCGGTGCGAGGATCTCCGGCACACCTATACCAATGCACCATCGTAGGAATCCAGTATGGAGGCACTTTTTTGAACGTCGTTATCCAATTCGACGGACCAACTACATCGACTCCGCAGCAGAACACGTCCGGAGTATAGGCCAATCCTGCCAACGTTGAGTATCCGCCGAAACTTCCTCCCATAATTGCTATTTGCTTTCTGTCTGCGATTTTGTTTTCTATCGCCCAGTTAACGCCATCTATTATATCATTGCGAACTTTATCGAGGTTATGATCTATGGCATTGGCAAAGGCTTTACCAAATCCAGTGGATCCTCTGTAGTTTATTTGCAGAACAGAATACCCGCGATTGGCCAGCAACTGTGCCGTTGTAACGAAACCAAAACCGTCGCGTGCCCACGGACCGCCATGAACATACACAACCATTTTTGACGGATTGCCTTCTTTAAAATCAAACGCTTTCGTGAGATAGCAAACCAAATCAAGTCCGTCTCGCGATTTTATAACAACGGGAGTCATTTCCTGCAGCTGGTATTTATCTAGCTCAGGCTGGGCAGCGAATAAATATTTTAGCGACAATGGACGATTGTTTTTTTCATCTCTTCTATACAAATAGTATTGCTTTGACATGGTCGGACTGGAAAACACCACCAGCCATATATTATTCTGATCGTTCTTCTCCAATATATTTATGGTCATGCCATCGGATTTTGATTTTAAATATTCCATATCATTTGCGACATTCGGATCCAAAGTAAAAATCTCCGGTTTTAGATAATTGACTACAACTGCTTGAGGAGCCCGAGTATTTGGATCGGTGTCGACGGAACTTATATCTGCTAGATCGCTTGTATAAAGCACCTTGGACGTCTTATTTTCTAAATCGTAGGCTACGAGTGCGCTTTTATCTCTGCCGGTTGAATCCAGTCCGTATAAAATTTGGCAATCCGAACTAAAAAATAGCGGATAGGTGCTTTTGGCATCTTCATACGGTATTTTTTTGATCAATTCGAACTTGCCATTGTGCAATGCATGACGCTCATCGCTTGCATCCGGCATAGACTTGGAAGCAATTCTCAGATTCAAATTGGAATCAAATATAAAACTACTGTACTCTCTGTTTTTAAAAATCAGATCAATTTTTCCGGTAATAACGTTCAAGCGATAGGCATCGAACCACTTCGGATCATCCTTATTGCAGGCGATTATAACTTCATTTGGGTATTTTTTACTTATTTTCTCCGGAGATGACTTTGCTCCCTTGAAAGGAGTCAGATTCTTCATTCGTCCCGTTACGACATCGAGGCAATAGATATGATAATTCTCATCTCCATTTTCATCTTGAGGCACGAGGATATGGTTTCCAGTAAACATCCACACTAGCCCAATCTCATGCAGACCGCGAGTAGGCTTTATGGAAAACTTATTCAATAACTTGCCGGACAAATCCTCAACGCGAACTTCAACCTGATCATCTTTCCGGGCGACATAGGCAATTTTCTTTCCGTCATGACTCATGGAAACACAAAAGCGATCAGGTTTCGCCAACAAAACCTTTCGAGGAATTAAAGTATTCTTTTTGTTATTCGCAGGTTTCGTGGTCTTTTTAGCTGCAGAATCGGATTTAGATTTACTCGCTCCGTGCACATTGCATACAACAGCAAAGGACAACAAACTAACGCAAATTATTTTTTTAAACATATCGTACCCCTAAAACAACTGGAATCGTTCTAACATATTTCATAAGAATAATCCATACACGATTTGCTTGTGGATCATCGCAATGGACTGCGTGCTATCAAAACACAGGATTTTGGACTATGTATCGACGAAACTTTTTGGCTCTAGGATACAAATTAAAGAAGTTCTCTGATGTTTGAGAAGAAATTTCGTCCGCTGTAACGCCTAGAAGTTCAGCGATTTTCTTGGCCGTGTGCACCATAAATGCCGGTTCGTTTACCTTTCCACGAAATGGAGTTGGTGCTAGAAATGGCGCGTCTGTTTCCACCAGTAATCTGTCCAGTGGAATGCTTTTGACTATTTCCTGCAGTGCAACGTTGCTCTTAAATGTAACCACTCCGGAAATCGATATGTAAAATCCCAAATCAAGCGCCTGGAACGCAAATTCTTTACTGCCGCTAAAGCAGTGAATGACTCCGGTAACTCCTGGATGATTTCTGAGAATAGCAATAGTATCCTCTTCTGCCTCACGAGAATGTACGCAGACCGCCGTCCGAGCCTGACTGGCATTAATGGCTTCGCCTCCATCTTCATTGTATGCGAGCGCTGACTTCGATGCATGAGTGGAATCAATGTTATTCTGGATCCCTACGTCGCTACGCTCCTCTGGATGACGAACAAAAATGTTGTTGCAAGTACATCTCGCATACGTCTCGGAAGGTAGCGAAGCAGTAACAGGATCCAACGTCACGTTGGCTAGTTGTAGTTCGAATAGTTCTTTTTGTTCTTTTGCGCTTTCTTTTGTGTAGTAGTAGTCGAGACCGATTTCGCCAATTCCAACGCATTTCTCATCGTTACAATTAGCTTTAATTATGCGAGAGATTTCGTCCAATGAGTATTGCTGATGATGTTTCTGTGCCTCTAGCGGATGAATGCCAATGGTATGAAATACGTTATCATAAGACATGGAAATCGATTGCATTTCCTCAATATCAGAAAGTTCTGTGCCGATATTCAAGATATATTCCACACCGGCATTTTTTGCGCGTTCCACAATTGCATCAATGGAATAGTCCCCTGAAGAAGATGCCTCCGCTACTTTTGAGAATTTCTTCAGATTTAAATGGCAGTGTGAATCAACGTAATACATCGTCTTAGTTATCCTTTGGGAACAGAGTAAACGGTTCTCGAAAATCCTGATCAACAAAATTAGTTTTCATTTCACTGAACAATTTTCCATCAACATTTATGAAATCAAAGATTTTTCTTGACGTATCCGGCATAAACGGAGCCAATCCAAATCCAATGGCCCGAATGCTTTCACAGAGCGCCGTCAGGACTTTATGGAGCTTATTCACATCACTTTTGGCCAATTCCCACGGCCTCATGTCGTTGACGAATTTGTTGGATTCGGCTATCAGTTCCCAAACTATACCGAGCGAGGCGTGCAGCTCTTGCCTTTCCATTAGTGGACGAATTCTGTCGATTAGAGATCTGGAATTTTCGAATAATTTTCTTTCGACGTCGGAGAAATCGTAGTTGACTACAACGTGCCCACCTATTTTCTGTATTAACGCTAGAACGCGTTGCACTAAATTTCCTAAATCATTGGCCAAATCAAACGATACTCGCTTTTCTATGGCTGCTCTGGAAAAATCACCGTCTTCTCCGAATTTTACTTCGCGAAACAGGAAATATCTCACCTGATCCAGCCCGTATGTGTCTATGATTTCATGTGGATCAACAACATTTCCAACGGATTTGGACATTTTTTGCTTTTCACTGGTCCACCATCCGTGGGCATAGATCCTCTTGGGCAGAGGCAATCCGGCAGACATCAGAAACGCCGGCCAATAAACCGCATGAAAGCGCAGTATCTCCTTGCCAACTATATGGACGCAATTCTTCATCATTTCCGAAACCTTGTTTGCGCTCGCCGGATCCGGAAATCCAAGAGATGTTATGTAGTTGGTGAGGGCGTCGATCCACACGTACATCACATGCCCATTGAGCTCAGGTATTGGTATTCCCCAGGAAAATCGGCTGCGGGATATGGACAGATCCTTCAGACCACTTTTAACAAAGCTAATAACCTCGTTTCTTCTGGAAGCTGGCAAGATGAAGTCTGGATTTTTCTCATACCAATCCAGTAATTTATCCTGATAATCTGATAACTTGAAGAAATACGATTCCTCTTCCATCCACTCCACTGGAGCTCCACTGGGAGCTCTTCCGTCAACCACATCAGATTCATTGACATATTCCTCATCGCGAGCGGAATACCAGCCGGAGTAATTGCTGACGTATATATCCTTTTCTATCATTCTCCACAAAGCTTGACAGGCTGTTTCGTGTCTTTTTTCCGTAGTACGAACGAAGTCATCGTAGGACATGTTTATTTTATCGGACATATCCCTGAATTTTTGGGACATTGTGTTACTGAATTCCACAACATCTATGCCGGCACTTTCAGCAGACCTCGCTACTTTTACGCCGTGTTCGTCTGTTCCAGTAGAGAAATGTACATCCAATCCATCTAATCTACCAAATCTGGCCAGAATGTCTGCGGCAATACTGGCATATGCGTGACCAATATGCGGATCTCCATTTATATAATATATGGGAGTTGTGACACAAAGTTTCATAAAACAATTCCTCTTATAAGTGATCGCTGACGTACACGAGATCGTTATTTTACATTGTTCGAGCTGAAATTGATAGCGATTTTTTAGGTGATAATCGAGCAGAGCACAGGGGCTTTTAGTTCTATACACATTCAAGCCAACTATATTTTGGAGATTTTTAGAGGACAAAGAAAAACGCATCCTATACATCTTTTTAAGACTGCAAGCGACTTTCGAAGCTGTATAAATGCATTTTTTTGACGAAACTTGGCCAGATATTGCCGAATCAATGAGATCTCACATTGCTGACAACTTTCATACCTTCCTAAAATCCAACTCTTTAGGTTGAAGATGTATATTGCTTTCATAAATTACTTCTGGAATATTTTAACGCATATCTATTGATCAATGTGAACAAGGATATTATATAAAGTGCAGCTATTTGGAGTTTTGTATGAAGAAAATATCGGAAATCATCAGTTTTGAACTCCCAGATAAAATAAAAAATCTTGAGGTATCAGATATATGCGACGATTCCAGAAAAGCTTCAGAAGGCTGCTTGTTCATCGCTGTAGATGGCTCGCTGGATAATGGACAGAAGTACATAAATGATGCTATTTCTCGCGGAGCAAAATATATCGTGTTAAATGGTGAAGAAAATCACGCTGTACAGAGTGATTACTGTATAACATACATATATGTGAATGATTCTCGAATAGAGCGATCTTACATTGCTTCTAGGTTTTTTCCAAACAATTTTAGTCATGTGCCGAGACCCCCGCATAATGAGCTATTTTTTGCAAGAGCGAGGAAAAATGCAGACACTTGTGTCGTTGCGCAGGACCGCAGTGTGCTAGATGAACATGAGGATCCGAGCAGCGGATCTGACGACGCCAATTGCGGAAAAGAGCCATTATGCAGCGGTTTCGTTATTGCGGTAACCGGAACTAATGGAAAATCCTCCACAGTTGATATTGTGCGTCAGATTTGGACGAAGTGGGGGCGTAGATCCGCCAGCATTGGAACTCTCGGTGTGCAAGCCGCCAACGTGAAGTTGGATCCGTTTACTTATCCAGATTCAGCTGCAGCATCTCAAGCACATCTCGCACACTTTTCAGCTGGTAGCAAAGCAGGAAACGCACGTGCTGCAAGCACAACCACACCTGGTCCGATTCAATTGCATAAGATTTTTCATGATCTAAGTAGCTTTGGCTTTAGGAATATTGCAATTGAGGCGTCCAGTCATGGCATATGTCAGCATAGGGTAGATAACGTTGATTTCAGTGTGTGTGCTTTTACGAATTTCACCCAGGATCATTTGGACTATCACAAGACAATGGAAGATTATTGGAAGGCCAAAGAAAGATTGTTCTCCGAAGTCGCCGGTAAAAACACAATATTTGTGGTAAATTCTGATGAAGGTGAATATTCAAAGAAAATATTCGAAATTGCCGCGGCCAGAAATATTAAATGCATAAGCTATGGATACGAGGCTGATGATATGAAAATTATTTCCATAGTTCCTGAAGAGACGCATACATCTATGACGGTTTCATTTTGGGGAAGAGAAGTTACGATTGCTCTGCCGATATACGGTACGTTTCAGGTGTATAACTCCCTATGTGCAGCGGCCATATGTCACGCCACCGGTGTTTCCATTGATAACATAATAGGTGCACTGGAAGGCATAGAGCCCATCAGCGGAAGAATGGAGCTGGTGAGAAAATACAAATGCGTAAACATTTTTCTTGACTACGCTCACACTCCAAACGCTTTAAAAAATGCAATTCAGTCTGTAAAATCACATACGCTGAACAGAGTTATAACGGTGTTCGGCTGTGGTGGAGATCGAGATCGGGAAAAGCGGAAATTAATGGGAGAAATTGCGGAACAATTTTCAGATTTTGTTTTTGTTACGGATGATAATCCCCGCAGCGAAGATCCTGCGATCATTAGAAAGATGATAATGGAAGGATTTAGTGGAAACGACAAAGTCACAGAAGTCCTAACTGGACGCAAAGACGCCATAGAAGCTGCGATGGAATTCGCGTCCGAAGGAGATTCTATACTTGTAGCTGGAAAAGGTCATGAAAACTATCAGCAATTGGCCAATGAAGTGGTATACTTCAGCGATAGAGATGTTATTTTAAATAAGGCATAGAAATGAATGAAGTTTTTTCTAGAGAACAGTTATCGAGCATTTTCAATCAGGACGTCAAGTATGGCGTTTGCGATATATGTGTTAATTCGAAGAACGCAAAAGACGGAGATCTGTTTGTTGCCCTGGAGGGGGAAAACACAGACGGCCACAATTTCATAAAAGATGCGCTTTTCAGCGGAGCATCTTTGGCCGTATCACAACGTGACATTGATCCGGCGGATGATCGAATCATCAGCGTAGATTCATCCTATGAAGCACTTTTAAAATTGGCTAAGTACAATTTATCCAGAACAAATGCGCAGTATATAGGCATTACGGGAAGTGTTGGGAAAACCACGACGCGTGACATGATATATCATCTGCTGGTTAATTCCCAGGAACAACGGAAGGCATTTGTGTCGCGGAAAAATTTCAATGGCCAAATAGGGCTTCCAATTTGTGCAGCTCTCATGCCTCCGGAAACGAATGTTGGCGTTTTTGAAATGGGCATGAGCGAGTCTGGCGAAATCAAGAAACTTCTTGATATAGTTAGTCCTGATATCTCGGTAATAACCAACATATGCGAGACGCATCTGGAATATTTCAATTCGATGTTCGATATAGCAAAGGCGAAATCAGAGATTTTCGAAACTACAAAGCCACAGAAAACGGCGATAATTCCAAACGATTTGCCCTACACGGATTTCCTGAAAAAGAAGGCGCATCAGTGCAATGTAAAAGACGTTTTCACTTTTGGTGCCGAGAATAAAGCTGATGCACGAATGATATCCTACGATTTTATCGACGATGTTATACGAGTGAAAGCGGAAATCTTCGGGCAAAGTATCACCTATGATTTATGCTGCAACAATGTTTCCAGTGTAATGAATAGCTTGGCAGCGTTATTGACAGTTCATGTGGAATCTGGATGTTCACTGAGTGTTTTGGCGGAATCCATGGCGACGTTTCCGGCTCCTGTGGGACGTGGAGAGGTATTCTGCATCAATAGTCATAATATAGCTATTGTGGATGATTCATATAATGCCTGCCCAACATCTGTGAGATCTGCCATCATATCGCTATCAAAATACAAAAACAGGAGAAAAGTCGTTGTCCTCGGAGATATGCGAGAACTGGGACCGGATTCCGTTCGTTTCCATGAAAATATCGCTCCGACGATAGATAAGTTTGGCATTGATAAAGTGTTTGCCTGTGGAGATCTATCGAAATGTCTTTTCGATAATCTTCTGGAGGAAAAGAAAGGATGTTGGTGTGCAAACTCTACTGAACTTGCTGAGAAAGTGCTAGAAAGTATTGTTGACGGCGACTGTATTCTGATAAAGGGATCAAATTCAATGAAAATGAAATACATTGTTGATTTTATAAAAAGGCACTACAATAAAGCCGCCGCATAGATGAGCAATAGATGTTTTATAATTTTATTTTCCCGGCGCTAAATTTTATATCTGGAATGAATCTTTTGCGTTACATCACGTTCAGAACGATGTGCGCATTGCTTACGTCTCTGTTCATTAGTTTTTTTCTGTATCCGCTGTTCATAAAAAAATTTAGATATGCGCAACCCATAAGAAACGATGGTCCACAGTCGCACATAGTGAAAAAACAGGGGATTCCCACAATGGGTGGAGCGATTATGGTTGCCAGCTCCATACTCTCGTCAATACTTTGGGGAGATCTCACCAACAAATACATGATACTGCTGATGCTATTAACATTTTGCTATGCATTTCTTGGTTTCATGGACGATTTTCTGAAGGTAAGGAAAAAAAATCCAGATGGAGTTGCAGCAAGAAAAAAAATGCTATTCCAAATATTGGTTGCGTTTGTTTTTTCGTATCTTGTTGAATTGTTACGATCTCCTGACATGGCCGGACATCTTACTTTTCCATTTTTTAAGAATTTCGCGATAGTGAATACTCCTTTTCTTCTGATATTTACGACACTTGTAATTGTCGGGAGCTCTAACGCTGTCAACTTAACTGATGGACTTGATGGGCTTGCGACTTTTCCTTCGATGTTAACAGCGCTCTGTCTGGGAATAATCAGTTATCTGGTTGGGCATATTGTGTTCGCTAATTATCTCCAGATAACCTATGTGCAATCTGCAGGAGAGCTATGTATTTTTTGCGGAGCGCTCATCGGATCATGTCTTGGGTTTTTGTGGTACAATGCTCCTCCGGCTCAAATATTTATGGGAGACACTGGATCGTTGGCCATAGGTGGAGCTCTTGGAGGCATAAGCGTCATAATAAAACACGAATTTGTGCTGGCAATCATCGGAGGACTGTTTGTTATGGAAGCAGTGTCTGTTATGATACAGGTTGCGTATTTTAAAATGACCGGGAAAAGAATATTCCTAATGGCTCCCATCCACCATCATTTTGAAAAAAAAGGCTGGCATGAGTCTACGGTTGTTGTTAGGTTTTGGATTATTTCCCTTGTTTTTGCATTAATTGGATTAGCGACGTTGAAGATAAGATGATTTTATTAGAGTCATATAGAAATAAGCGTGTTGGAGTGATAGGTCTCGGTAAGACCGGACGATCGGTTATTGATTCCCTCAAGGAATCCGGAGCGATTGTTGGCGTGTACGACGACTTCGGTTTGGACGACTCGAAGTACATGAAATTGGCACTAAATCTACTCTATTCTCGTGAAAGCGGAATATTTTCAGAGGATTGGAAAACTCTCGATTGTATGGTGGTGAGTCCAGGTATTCATTTGCTTTGGCCGGAGAGACATCCGGCAGTGCGATTTGCTGCTCAAAATTGCATACCGGTAATCAACGATATGGATATATTCCAGCAGAATGTATCTGCCAAAAACATATGCATTACCGGCACAAATGGAAAATCGACAGTTACAGGACTCATTGGACATATACTTGAGGTTTCTGGTAGAAGATCTTCAGTGGGAGGAAATCTAGGACTTCCTGTGTTGTCGTCTCCATCGGGAAATGATTTCTACGTTTTTGAGCTGTCTTCGTACCAGTTGGAATCCTGCAATCATTTGGGATTTGACACATCTATTTTGCTAAACATCACTCCAGATCATATTATGCGTCACGGAGGTATGCTGGGATATATTTCTGCAAAACAGAAGATTTTTGCAAATTTTCATCGAGGATCAAATGCAATAATAGGGGTAGACGACGATCATTGCATCCGCATAAAAGACTTTTTAGTTAGCATCAATCATCCGAATGTGATCCCTATATCAGGTAAGTTTGTGCCAGATTACGGCGTTGGTTGGCATCATGGCAAACTCATGGACAATAGAAAGGGCAATCGTATTCCAGTTTGCATAGACAGTAAAATACTGGAAGGTGTCCATAATCGCCAAAATATAGCGGCAGCGTATGCTGCATGTGTCCTTAATGAAATCGATAGGAATGAATTCTGCGATGGACTGCTTTCGTTCAAGGGACTTCCGCACCGCCAGGAGTTGGTGACTACCCTCAACGGAGTAAAATACATAAACGATAGTAAGGCCACTAATGTTCAATCGGCTGAGCAGGCTCTTCTGCGTTTCGATAACATAATATGGATACTGGGCGGATTACCAAAGGAAGAAGGCGTAGAAAAATTAACCAATTACTTTTATAAGATAAAATATGCGTTTCTCATAGGAGAAGCGGCAAACGATTGGTATAAAATCTTGCGATCCCACAAAGTGAAATGCGAGGTGTCGAGATCTTTGGAAATGTCTGTGAATAACGCGTATAAAATGTGCAAGCTGATGGAAATTGACGTTGTGCTTTTGTCTCCTGCCTGTGCAAGTTTCGATCAGTTTAAAAGTTTCGAAGAACGTGGAGATGTCTTTAGAAAATTCGTACAGGAAATAGAGCATAAAATAAACAGCTCCAAAAGCCATAAGCCATAGAGAGTAACCGATGTTTTCTTTTTCCAGAACAGATAATGGGATTCTCGGAACATGGTGGTGGACAGTTGATCGCGTTATGCTGTTTTCTTTCATAATAATAATTGCCATAGGAATATTGATGGCAGTATCCGCCACGCCAATGGTCGCCAATCACCTTGGAGTCGAAAGGTTTTATTTTTTTAAGAGGCATCTATTATACATAACACCATCTTTGCTAATTATATTTTTTGTATCTACGTTTGATAATTCTGCCATAAAAAAACTTGCATTGGCTCTGTTTGTTGCATCTATTCTTTTGACGGCATTAACTCTTTTTGTGGGAACTGAAATAAAAGGAGCTCGAAGATGGATATCCATAGGTGGGTTTTCCCTGCAGCCGTCTGAATTTTCAAAACCAGCGTTAACAGTTCTAACCGCCTGGATGTTTGCGGAAGAACGAAAAAACAAAGCGTTCCGCGGAAGAATTATAGCGTCGTTTTTCCTGCTCATTAACGTTTTTCTTCTGCTGCTGCAGCCGGACATAGGCATGATAGTTGTTACAGTTGCCGTTTGGTTTGGGCAGCTGTTTCTAAACGGTCTTTCCATCGTTTTTGTATTAGCAGTAATTATTTTTTCCGTATGCGGATTTATATTAGCGTATATGTTTATTCCACACGTGACGACCAGAGTTGATAAGTTTTTGGATCCGTCCATTGGGGATCATTATCAGATAAATCGATCACTGGAAGCATTTGCAAACGGAGGAGTATTTGGAGTTGGTCCTGGAGAAGGAGTAATAAAAAAGCATCTGCCAGACGCTCATGCTGATTTTGTATTTGCTGTTTTGGGGGAGGAATTTGGCTTTTTCTTCTGCGCATTTGTCGTAGCTCTCATATGTTTTGTTGTGGTATATGGAATGATTCGAATCCTAAAGGAAAACGATCTTTTTCCCATACTTGCTTCGGTTGGTCTACTGTCACAATTTGGACTGCAGTCTTTTATAAACATTGCTTCTGCACTTCATCTAATTCCTACGAAGGGAATGACGTTGCCGTTCATGAGCTATGGAGGATCGTCCATGTTGGCAGTAAGCGTTTTGGTGGGCATGATATTGGCTCTTGGAAAACGAAAGAACATTCATTATGAGGAATAAATGAGAACATTATATTATTATCCTATGAGCGCTTTCAGTAGAATGATACGCATTTATCTCAATGAAAAAGCAATTGAGTATGAATTGGTTCAGGAAATTCCCTGGGATCGTAAGAAAACATTCTCGGAAAATCACATGTTTTCAGATATACCAACTCTGGTGGAAAAAGATGGACTGCTACTGCAGGGATGGTATCCTATCGTGGAGCATATGGAACAGATCTATAAGACAAAGCCAATGTTTGGTATAATCCCAAAGGAAAAGTCAGAAACACGTAGAATTATTTCTTTGTTTAACGAAATGTTTTTTGCAGATGTAACCAAGAATGTTGTTTTCGAAAAAGTAATTAAAAGGTATGTGGAAAATTCTTCTCCGGATTCTTCCTGCATAAGAAAAGCTATTGGGTGCATGAAAACATATATGGACTATATTTCCTGGCTATCGGATAGACGAAATTGGCTTGCCGGAGATAATTTTACTCTGGCAGATATCTCGGCAGCGGCGAATATATCGTGCATAGATTATTTCGGATCCATTGAGTGGGAGAAATATCCTCTGGTAAAGGATTGGTATGTACGAATCAAGTCACGTCCATCTTTCCGTGATATACTGGCCGACAGAGTACCTTCGCTGGCTCCAGTTCCCCATTATCAAGAGCTGGACTTCTAGCTAGCGTGACGGTGGTTGCACCACGCGCGTTAATGCTCTAAACTTGCCCCACCAAAGATCGCCCATTCACAAATGAGATGCATCAAGTGGCGAAACGCCTATAACAAAACCAGTGACGTAACGTCGGCGACGGCACCAGATGGACAAAAGAACGAAACAACGGCGGACCAGCACACTGATATACGAATGTTTCTCTTCGAAACACACATATACTGTACTGTCGCTTATTTTTTATGCTAATATCAGTTGGTTATATGTTCTAGGGATATTATATGATAGTCACATGTCCAATTTGTCGTAGCAAGTATTTTGTTCAGCCGGAAGCCATTGGCGAAAGCAAGATGGTTCGTTGTGCTCTGTGTTCCACAACGTGGCAGCAGATGGCCATTGACGAATCGATTGATAAGAAAGATCGTGTCACACATATTGCAAAGTGGGCATTCTTTTGGTTTTCGGTGCTTGCCTTTTTGTTTTCGTTGTTTTTTACCAAGAATATTGCTATGAAAATTTGGCCACCGGTGACGTGTTTTTATGATTTTCTTGGGATTAATCCACTTGATACAAAAAAAACGTTTGTTATAAAAAACATGTCTACCTTCTTTAAGAAGAGAAGCGGAAAGTTATACATGGGGTTGAAGGGAGAGCTCGTAAATGGTTCAAATGATGTGCAAATCATGCCAAGTCTTGTTATATCATTGAAAAATGAGGATAGCGAGCCCGAAGGAGCTCCGAAGGTACCATATCGAAAAGTATGGATCCATGATCTAATGTACAACAAGCTGCTTCCAAACCAGAAGGTTGTTTTCGAAACTGAAATGCAGAGTGTTCCCTATAGCAATCTAATATGTGATGTTAATTTGGATGTTTTGTAGAAACTGTTGCATAATGGATATTTTTCGCAATTGGCTTCGTCAGATCCGCTGCTCGGATCCTCATGTACACCTAGTACACTGCGGTCCTGCGCAACGACACAAGTGTCTGCGTTCTTCCTAGCTCTTGCAAAAAATATCTCATTATGCAACAGTTTCTTATAATCTAACATAGCGAAGAGATGAATAAAAAAAGACGCTATTTTGATGCCTATTTGGAGATGGCATTTAATTTATACCTATATGTTGTAGAGCTATTCGGAATTCTTTTGTTTTTCGCCGCTCTAGCCACCATTATATCTTTAGTTTCCTATTGTCCGGAAGATCCATCCTTAAACACTGCCATAGATGGAGTTCCATCAAATATGCTGTCAGTTGTCGGCAGTTATTATGCTGATTTTATGATGCAGCTATTTGGAATGTCATCGTATGTTTTTTCCGCTGTGTTGTTATCGTTTGGATATCAGCTGATAAAATACCATGTTGTTTCGTTCTGGAAGATCATCTCATGCTTTATTGCCTGCATATCATCCTCTGCAATGGCCGCATTTTGTGGAGCGTCAACCGACAATGTTGGGGTAATTGGTTCCATAGTTTTCGATGTGCTTGAGCGTCACAAAAATTTTCTTCATTTTGGATATGTTGATAGAGTGATTATATCGATATTGGGAGTAATTCTATTGATTACTCTGGTGCACGCACTTCACATTAGAATACCAAATATTGTGGACGCCTTTGGATATGTCAAGAAGTTTAAGAACAAGGTAAATACAGAAGAGTTACTGGACAAAATAAGCGAAATAAAATCAGCTATTGTTCGAGATAATGATTCGGACGATGACGTAGCAACCGAGAAACAAGTGAATCACAGAGAATCAAAGGAAAAATCGCGGCCCAAGGGAAATCCAGCCAAGTTTTTACTGCCGCCTGTATCGCTTCTTAAGGAGCCAAAAAATTCAGAAGAAAAGCTTTCGAGTTCCGAATTGGAAGAACGTTCGGCAAATCTAATGAATGTGCTGAATGATTTCGGCATTAATGGAGAAATTAATAGCGTGAGTCCCGGACCGGTAGTAACTCTCTATGAATTAAAACCGGCGGCCGGCATAAAATCATCCCGCGTAATCGGATTATCCAGTGATATTGCAAGATATATGAGCGCTGTATCGGCAAGAGTCGCTGTTATTCCCGGAAGAAACGCCTTGGGTATAGAATTGCCGAACGCCAAGCGTCAAACGGTTTTCTTGAGGGAATTGCTGGAATCCAACGTCTACAAAAAATCCGCCAGCGCTCTGCCAATATCGTTGGGAAAGGACATATCCGGCGGCGCCATCGTTGCGGATCTCGCGAAGATGCCTCACCTACTGATTGCTGGAACGACGGGATCTGGAAAATCAGTGGGCATAAACGCCATGATATTATCGCTGCTGTACAAGCTCACTCCCACCGAATGCAAATTCATCATGGTGGATCCAAAAATGCTGGAGCTGTCGGTTTACGATGACATACCGCATCTGCTAACCCCTGTTGTTACGGATCCGAAAAAAGCTGTGATTGCGTTGAAATGGGCAGTGCGCGAAATGGAATCTCGCTACAAAGCAATGTCAAAGCTAGGAGTCAGAAATATCGAGGGATATAACTCTAAGCTGTCGTCCCTGAAGAGTTCCGGCGAGGAAATAACTAGACGTGTCCAGACTGGCTTTGACATGGAAAACGGAGCGCCGATCTACGAGGACCAGTCGATGAATATGGAAAAGCTGCCGTATATCGTGATTATCGTCGACGAGATGGCCGATCTAATGCTAGTGGCCGGAAAAGACATAGAAATTACCGTACAGCGATTGGCACAGATGGCGCGTGCGGCGGGTATTCATTTGATAATGGCTACTCAACGTCCGTCCGTCGATGTCATCACCGGTACAATCAAGGCAAATTTTCCAACCAGAATCAGCTTTCAGGTAAGCTCGAAGATCGATAGCCGTACGATTCTCGGAGAGCAAGGAGCAGAACAGCTTTTGGGACAGGGAGATCTGCTGTACATGGCATCTGGAGGGCGCACCACCCGAATACATTGTCCGTTCGTCAGCGATAGCGAAGTCGAAGAAGTGGCTCTGCATCTGAAGGCACAGGGAGAACCTCACTACATCGAAACAATCCTGGAAGAGGACGAAGATGGTGGCGGCGAAATGTCCTATGATGGCGAAGACGGAGATCCAATGTATAAGGAAGCGGTCGCGCTGATTCTGCGAGAGGGAAAAGTATCGACGAGCTTCATTCAGCGACATTTAAAATTAGGCTATAACAGGGCGGCGCGCATAGTTGATATGATGGAGACTGCTGGTATAGTATCTCAGGCGAATCATGTTGGGAAAAGAGAAATTATAGGAAGGTAGATTAATATGTTTAGCAGATTTCTTTTAGTTATGTGTAGTTGCGTTGTTGTGTCCAATTGCGCTGCCAGAGAAGAAGGACGAGCGTTGAATCAAAAAGAAATAGAAGAGTATGTTAAGCAACTGGAGGATTATCTGAACTCCATCAAGACGATTAAATCGAAATTCGTACAGGTCGACAGACGTGGAGACGAAAGCATCGGCTATTTCCTACTGAAAAGGCCAGGCAAGATGAAAATGTTCTATCAACCTCCGGCGACGGATGTGTTTGTGGCCAAAGACGATAAAATCACCCACTACAACAGAGAGTTGAAGGAAAAGACCGTATCATCAATGCATTCGTCGCCGTTATCGTTCTTTCTGGAATACAAGATAAATCTACGCGATAACGTTAGGGTTTTATCAGCCGTGGAACTACAAAACGAAATGGTCATTACCTTTTCCAAAAGAAATGAAGACACAGAGGGGGCCATATCACTATATTTCCAAAAGAATCCAATTAAACTTCTGAAATGGGAGATTTTTAACAACAAAAATGATATCGCTAATCATGATTCAACGAAGATTCTCCTGCTGGATAGCGAAATAAACACCAAAAAAATCAGTGACGAAGAATTCGATAAGCTGATGTCCTATGCAAATCCTTATCATTATCATGTTGTGTCGAGATTTATGTGCTGATAGTTATTGCTGCCTCCAATCTATTTTAGATGTTGCAGCTCTTATGTTTTTTTTACTTAACTCGTCATTAAATGATGAGTTACATTTTTTCATGGCATCGTGCAACAAAATTCGATCTCGAATCCATGCAAAAGGAGCTGGAAGCACAAAAATAGAAAGTATTGATGTAGGGCTGTATTTTTTGCACATATGATAGCCTTTTTTGATGTTTTTCTTCACTCGATCATAATAAATTGCATTACCAAACGCACCAATAAGTATGCCGGGTAAAAAGGCAAGAATCAGAGCGATGACTTTTGTCGTCAACGAAGCTGTATCATACAGATTCTCAAGATGAAAGGAATATACGAGCTCAAATATCGCATAGAGCGTTCCTAGTAAAGGCATTTTTCTGTAAAAAAGCCACATAGATCCAAAGAAAAACGCTGCCCAATTCCATGTATGTTTTCCATGATCTTCAAGTATTTTGAAGGCGATAAAGTAATACTCTTCTGCCGTTAATGTTTTGTCATTAAATTCGCTTGGATTATCATTCATGTGCATTGTTCACGTTTTCAACCTGAATAATATATATGGGCATTAATGCAAAAGTCAAGACGAGTATCTCGAACTCGAGCTAGCACATTTCCGAATTTCTATCATTGTATTTTTTCGGTAATAAAAACCTGAATATAGCGAGGGAAAAACAGGCGATACATAGACTATATACATATGCATATTGTCCACCGTGTGCGCTCCAAATTCCTCCGGCAATCGTAGAAGAAATGAAATACGACGTTCCTATAGCCACGTAGTACACACCAATAGCGGTTCCTCTGACATGTATATCGACTCGTTCGCTGATCAGTGACAGGAATAATCCCTGAATAGCGGTCATTTGTCCTCCCCAGAGAAATGCTCCCAGATACACGCCCAAAATCGAATGCCAGAAGACTAGCGATATATTGGCCAAAATCATACATGCCATGCAAACCTTGATAAGCTTGATTTTACCAAACTTATCCGCCAAAAAACCTATCGGAAATGACATTAGCACCTGTCCAATACTGATGCACATACTTTCCGATCCGGTCCATGTTTTGCTCAAGTATTGGCTAGCGTAAACTGGAAACAATATCTCGGAAAAGTGGCTTAGCTCAAATATAAATGCAAGCATCAGAACGCACCAAAACGACTTGTCAAGCGTTTTTAGGTATTTCACCTGCAGTGGATTCTCGAATCTCGTGCTCTTCGTTTGTGTTTTTCCATCAACGATATCACCTTTGGGCGTTTTTATCTTCAGAACACACAGCAGAGCCATGGCTACTGGAATAGCAGAACATAGAAAGACAATTCTATAATTATCACAACTAAAATACATAATGAGCATGGCCACCAGAGTTCCAGACAGCGATCCAGTTGTTTTCAGCGAACGGCTTAGTCCATAGGATTTTCCTCTATTTTCCATAGGCGACAGATCTGCTATCAAAGAATCTCTCGGCGTTGCCTGAAATCCATTTCCCAATCTTTCTATAGCTTGAACCACAATAACCATGAATGATGAAGAAGCAATTGAGAGTATAGGACGAGCAAATAATGTCAGCAAACATCCAGCCAACAGAATGCTTTTTCGATCGCTCAGATAGTCACTTAGAACTCCGGAGAATATCCGACAGGCGAACGCGATATATTCTACTGTGCCGTCAATCATTGCAATGGTTTGTTCGTTGGCGTGCAGCACTGTTTTCATGAACATCGCAAATTGACTATAGACCATGGTCGTGGACATTCCAAGAAACAGTCCGAAAAATGAAACGGCGAATACGCCTTTAGGAATTGATTTCATGTTAGAAAAAAAGCCCTCTGGGCGAGGGCTTAACGACGAAACTATTACCTTACTTTCTTCAACATCGCTTTCTGAGCGTAACGCCATTTTATACCTCCTAACTTTGTAACTATGGAAACTAGTTTTTGTGAATCAATTAATATTTCAACAATTTCTTAATAGTACACAAATTAACGAATCTTACATGAAAAAACAGAACAACGCAATGACTTGGAACGAGGATTTGGTTGTCATTGGGTGGTTTTCTTCGAAATTGCTGCAACGCAGACCATCCTCATTGGTATGGCGTTATGAGATAACTGCGACTTCCATCGAAGAAACATGATATGGCATTAAAAGAAAATAATTATCAAAAACAAAATTGTTTTTATATTTTTTACAATAAAAACGATTGACTTTTTTGCGGCAGGCGCTACTAATGTCGCCATTATTTGGTTTATTAGACCTGTTGCGTAACCAACTATGTTTGGTCTTTTTGTCGTCGTTCCGGTACTCGGATCCTCACGTACATCAAGTACACTGCGTTCCGTGTACTCCTAAAAAATCCTCCAACATAGTCGGTTACGCAACAGGTCTATTAAAAGAGAGGTAGAACAAGAAACTTTGTTGAATTGTGCCAAAAGTCTGGCCGGCATTATCGTACTCGATTGAAAGTATGTTTTTCCCCTTCGTTCTTGGGTTTTATCTTACGTCGTATTTTCGTAGCATTGCTAATGGTTTTTTGTATGGGATCACTTCTGGCACGGATTTTTTCTGAAATTTTCTTTGTTTCGATTTTGGGGATTACACTTTCCATTACATTTAGAAATATCGAAGATATCCGTGAGTTTTTTATGGCATCGAATTTATTTCTTTGTACATCAAACAATAGAAATATTGCGCAGACACATGCTGGTATGAAAATACCTCGGATAAATCCAACGAGTAAGCCTAATGCTCTGTCAACCATCGATAGAACGGACTTCTTCATTCCATCCGAGATAAAGTTTACAAGTACTCGCATTGCTATCAATACAACTATATAGGCTAGACCTGTTGCGGCTCCCCTAGCCATACTTCTATCGGTAAAACACCCGTACATTATTCCGTAAAATAGTGGAGACACAGCCGTTGATGCGACGAAGCTTCCATACCAAGTTGCCGCGTTCAGAACTACCTTTGTGAATCCGCTTGCTAATCCAAAGAGGCATGATACCAGTATTACAAATATGTATACATAGTCTAATACATTGAAAAATGAGTAGTTATCCATTGTAGCTTCCTTCTTCATCCATATTGTGTATGGTTAGCACGGATATCAAATCATGCAATGTCCTAACCGGAATTAGCTTCATATTTCCAGAATATTCTCTTGATGATTTGTTGGAAGACGGCAGTATGACATTGCTAAAGCCTAACTTTTCAGCTTCTTTTATGCGTTCTGCACAACGGGAAACTGATCTTACTTCTCCAGTAAGCCCTATTTCTCCGAAGGCGCATGTGCTGTTCTCGACGATTTGTCCATTTCTTGCTGACAGTAGACTGAGAGCGACCGCCAGATCTCCAGCAGGTTCCGAGACCTTTAGGCCGCCGGCAATGCTCAAATACACATCCCTATCTGAAAATGAAATTCTGCATTTGGATTCCAGAACCGCTAATATCGTAAAAAGACGGTTTATGTCCCATCCCACGACGGTTCTTCGTGGAGATGCAAAGTAGCTTTTGGCCACAAGAGCTTGCACTTCCACGAGAATCGGACGCGTTCCTTCTATACCGGAAAATACTGTTGTTCCGGGAATAGACTCATCTCTTTGGGTTAAAAATACCACGGAAGGATTACTAACACTCACCAATCCATATTGCTGCATATCGAAAATACCGAGCTCATCACAGGGACCGTATCTGTTTTTTACAGCACGAAGAATTCGATAGGCACTTCCACGCTCTCCTTCGAAATACAAAACTGTATCGACCATGTGCTCCAGTACTTTTGGACCAGCGATGGCTCCGTCTTTTGTTACATGGCCTACCAAAAACACTGTAGTTCCAGAGGTTTTTGCGAAATTTATCAGCTCGTAGGCGCTGGCTCGTACCTGCGTTATGGTTCCGGGAGTTGATTCAATCATTGAGCTGTGAAGCGTCTGAATTGAGTCAATTACCAGGAAATCTATGTCGGAATCCAGTGACTTTATTATGAGATCAACGTCCGTTTCGCAGGCTAATTTTACGTCGGAATCACTGGCGCCCAACCTAGACGCCCGAAGACATATCTGCTCGGCCGATTCTTCTCCGGAAATATAAACGCAATTATAATCCTGGGATAATGCAGATAATACCTGAAGTAGGAGCGTTGACTTCCCTATTCCAGGATCTCCGCCAATTAATACGACGGATCCTGGGACCATGCCGCCGCCCAAAACTCTATCGAATTCGCTTATGTCGCTTAATTTTCTATCGACTTTATCAGGAGAACACGATAATTTAACGAATTCGAGTTTGGATTTATCTCCAGTTGATTTACTAAGAGTGGGAGAATCTTCAACTATGGTGTTCCATTGTCCACAATCTTCACACCTGCCGAGCCATTTTGGAAATGTCGCACCACATTCGCTACAACAAAAACGCCTCTCGATTTTAGCCATACGCCCTCTCCTTCCAGAAGATTACAATAAATAATTCATATGATACATTGACACTTCTGGATAGACAACCGTTCTCAACAGAAAACAGTATCAGTCTCCCTCTGCGTTTTCCTCAGCGTCTTGCTGCTCCCCCCTTCTGGCCGCGCTCATTATTTTGTTCATTCTCTTCAGATCATCTTTTATGTAATGACCACGATAAATCTTGTATATTCTTTTGCGATTTCCATCCAGATGTAATCTCGCCATATGATAATTTCCTATTTCGAAGTAGGCTTTTGCGATGAAATAAGCGGACGTTACAAAAGATATTTCGTTATCTTCTATATCATAATAAACACAATCGAAATGTCTGTATTCCAGTTCCTTTTCTAAAAATAGCATATCCAAGTAATGTATAGCATCGTTGTATCGTCCCAACTTACAGAACGATGCCCCCAGACGTCCCAGAAGTAATCCCTGCTCTAGATCTCCATCGAAGTCATTATCTAAGTTCTTTTCATAATTACCAACCCGATCGAATAGGGTGTTTTCAGGATCGTCTTCTGTTGCGTTCTCGTCTGCATTATCGTCTTTCGTAAACAACCGTTCCCAATAGTCTGCAGCTGCTTGATAATGAAACATATTATAGTTCGCCATCCCAATTTTATTTATGACTGCAACTTGTTTATCTTTATCTAAAAGATTGAGAAGAACCGTGTTATTTTTGCGTACGGCAAATAATCGACCCAAAGTTTTATTTATGTGCTCGTGATTTTGTCTTGGAAGCTCCATAGCCTTATCAAAAATTCTATTGGCTTTTGTCGTCATTTTATTCATCTCATCCATGCACAGGACGTTTTCGCTGTGGACCATAATGCTTGATAATACCACCGCTGTAGAAATATATATTTTAAGCATAAATTACCTCATATCTGTTGCAAAATAGAAGCATATCACACAATTGATAATATTTTATATACATTGATGCATATCGCTGAGCAAATTTATTAATTGTCCAAGTTCAGAAAAATATGAGACGGAACAGACTGTCTGAAAATAGCGCGAGTATATATTTTTAGTTGTAAAGAAAGGCAAAACGACAATAGAAGTCGTATATGGCATAACCAGCTTGTCTGCTGAAGAGGCTACCCCTCAGAAAATTATGGATATTTGGCGTACTCATTGGCATATTGAAAATAAGTTACATTGGGTTCGTGACATGATTCTTCACGAAGATCGATGTACAATTCGCAAGGGAAGTTCGCCGCAAATTATGGCTGCTTTGCGGAATCTTCTTATAGGATTAGCCTGTAAATTGAAGACGACTGTGTCGCAAATGCGCCTCTACAACTCGATATCTCAACAGAACGCTATCTCTCTAATTATGGAGAATTAAATGCCCCTGTGATACTGTGCGATAAAGATTTTTTCTGTTGTCTTATGTTAAAATGTATGATAGTCTGCACAGATGCGGTTCTGGGAGGCAGTCGTGTTCATAAGTAGGTTTTTAAAAAATGATATTCTGGCAAGACATAGCTCACTGTTTTTATATCTGATTGCAATTACATTTGGGTGTGTATGCGGATATTTTGAATTTGCTCAACCGCTAGCAACCTTCATCTCGGAAGTCTTTGTGAAGATGTTCAAATGCCTGAGTCTACCAATAATTGCATTATCATTGACTGTCTCCTTGTCACAACAGAGTTCTGACCTTCAATTGAAAAAAATAGGAGGAAAAACGCTTTTTTATACAGTGACTACAACGATAATTGCATCATCGGTTGCAAGCATTTTGTATCTGTTGATTTCTCCTTCCAATATTGCCTCAGTACCTTCGGTTGAGCGGGAAAGTATAGCGGCAAGTAAATACTCCGAATATGTCATGAATATAATTCCATCCAATATATTTTCTCCATTTTTGGAACACAATGTCATGGGAGCTCTGCTTATAGGAGTTGTCGTAGGCATTGCAATTAAATATATGCCTGATTCCAACTCTCGCACATCCACGAATAATTTCTTCAAAAATATCCATGAAATATTCCTAATTGTTGTCAGCTGGATTATTAAAATACTTCCAATTGCGCTTTTTGGTTTTATATCCACAGCCATTATGCAGCTAAAAAGCGGAGTAAATATAAAAGGACTTGGTGGATACTTGAGCGTAGTCGTTCTAGCTAACGTCGTGCAAGGATTATTCATCTTGCCGATTTTCTTATATCTCAACAAAATACGTCCGTTTGTTTCCTTAAAATGCATGTTGCCAGCGTTATCCGTTGCTTTTTTCTCCAAATCATCGGTGGGAACGCTGCCTGTTACAATGGAAACGGCGGAAAATAATCTTGGAGTATCACGCCGAATTAGTAGATTTGTGCTTCCCCTCTGCACTGCCATTAATATGAATGGATGCGCGGCATTTATTCTTACGACGGTGATTTATGTTATGCAGAATCACGGAATTGAGATAAATCTAGTAACGATTTTTCAATGGATCTTTATTTCTACCATTGCCGCCATAGGTAATGCTGGAGTTCCAATGGGCTGCTTCTTTTTAAGTCTCAGTTTGCTGGTCAGCATGGATGTTCCCATCGATTTGCTCTGGTTGATTCTACCATTCTACGGCGTAATAGACATGATAGAAACGGCGTTGAATGTGTGGTCCGACTGCTGTGTAACCAAAATCGTGGATAAGAAATTCTCGTGATTAACCGATAATTAAGAACAAATAAAATATAATTAATTTTTTATTGAAAGATATAGCATTAGAATTCAGTATGATATATCATAATCTATGGTAAAGGTGGTGTTGCAAAACGATTCTTTTCCGAGACTGCCGTCAAATGTATCCTAATGTGCAATGATGCATCTTGCGGTATTTGGCGGTCCTCCTATCTTCTCGAAAAATAATACGATTTGCAGCGACCACTTGGTACTGTCGTCTGATAGATATAAAGAGGCCGCCTCATAAAATCTGTAGTAGTAAGGAAGCGGTAAAGGTGAATGGTTTTTTATTGTTATTTAGAGACCGCTGCATAATGAGCTATTTTTTGCAAGACACTTGTGTCGCAGAGCTAGGAAGAACGCAGACACTCGTGTCGTTGCGCAAGACTGCAATGTACTTCTTGTACATGAGGATCCAAGCAGCGGCTCTGACGAAGTCAATTGCGAAAAAGAGCCATTATGCAGCAGTCTCATTTATTTTGTGCTTCTGTCTTTCGTGTACTTCCTATAAAACTCCAGAGTTGCCGTCTTTAGATACAAAATCCTTCTCATATGAAGAAATAATGAAAAAACAAGATGATCTAAAACAAAAAGCGCTATCCATCCGAAAGGAAAACTCTGATCTGGTACAGTCGAAATAAAAAACGCTATACCACTCTCAATTGACAAATTGTATATTGCAAAAAAAAATGGAAAATAATACACGAACATTCTTCTGTATCAACGCCGCCAGAATGGGATGGCAAAATCGTAATTGAAGCATAAATTCAATAGAGCAAACGCAGAGCGGCAGGCAAAAAGTCCTGCTTATCGGCATTGACCTTATACGCATAGGCAGACAAGCCGCCCAACTGCTTATTCAGCAACGACGCTTTGATTTTATGATTTTTTCAAGTATGCATGAAATAATATCATTCGTGAAAATACTCACGCCCTCTCAAAAACATTATCCATTTTTAGCAATTTATGGCACAGCATCAGAGAAGCTACGATGGTGGCGGAGACTGTCAGGCCGATTGCTAAAAAGCTTCCGTTGTAGAAGAAGCTGGTAATCTGTACCAAAAAACTAATGGATCCCAATTTTACCAGTATCATTACGGCCATGAGTTTTCCCTTTTCATTGGGAGCAGCCTCGAACGCATGGGGGCATAATATATTTACCGGACAAACCATAGCTGCGGACAGCATGACCAAAGCCATCGTTATCAGCAGAGGATTTTGGGAATTCGTCAACAGCAGTAGCAAAATTGATGTCAGCGCCAAAGCAAAA
>BNWK01000006.1 GCA_025998775.1 Alphaproteobacteria bacterium
CTTTCAGTTAAAGTTAGCGATAAGGAATTCAAGGCTATTAACCGTACTGAAATCGGATTTCATGGAGAATGGAATTACATCATTGCACCAACGCCAAAAGTTTAAGTTATTTTTACACTGATCCTTAATGAGAAGCAGAAACAGGAAAGGCTTCGGCTGGGAAAGATGGAGTAGGAGTTGGTTATACGCGGTATGTGGGCCGTTCTCAGACTACAGGATCAAGTATTACCAAGCTCAGAAAGTGTTGCTGGCATGATAGGTCACATAAACTTTGATGCGAAAATAACAGGAAAGCGTAGTGCGGGAAATCCGCACGCTACGTTTGACGAGGCGGGCGATGGAAACGTGGCTATCCTAGCTAACGCGCCATTGCTCGACCCTACCTGTGCGGGGTTGGGACGGCCGCCAAAGCCGTACCCAGTCTACCGCGATTAGACCTTAATCCCGCACATTCTCGTCGTTTTTGAGAGCGTAGCGCACCTCACCATTATCCATGAGGTGCGTTTTTCTTACCGGCGGTTGATTTGCAGACAAGTACGGCAAATCCGATTGTTCCCAGAAGTAATCCGATCGGTATTACTCCTATGCCGCAGCGAAACGCAGCAACGTTTCCAAGTCCACTACACATATCGATGGTTGTTCCAATGGTACCATGGAATAAATATCCGAAAATCATAATGATCATGTTTGTTAACGCAGTCGCTAGATTGGCGGAATTCTTGTTTACATAGGTGGATGCCTTGTAAATGGCCAGAATCTGATAGGCACAGCATATTCCAACAATGAGAAATCCAATCGTTATGCAGAGGCTATTTAGTGTACCTGCAATCAACAAAACAAAAACAAATAACATTACCAATCCCGAAAGCACTACCGTTTTCAGATGATCTTTGAGTTTTTCCGCTATGAAGTTAAGAATTGGAGCTCCAAAACACATACCTATAAAAATCATCGATGAAATATAGGCGGCAACAGATCCGTCCATGTTATAGGTTTGTTTCAGGAATTTCGGCCCCCAAATATCGGCAAATCCCTCCAGTGGACCAACCATCAATCCCGCAGAAATGCAAACAAGAATAACCTTCCAATTGGAAAATACACCTTTTAGATTGGAAAACATGGAGTCATTGACATTACTGTCTGCTTTTGTTTCCGGAATGATGAGATACGCCACAATTGCCAAAACAATACCAACAGAAGCTAACGTAATGATGACACTTTTGTAGGTGAAAATCTCACACATATGTCCAACTGGAGCGCCTCCATAAATCGCTCCCAAAAGACCGATGGTCACGGAGAAACTAAGCATTCTTGTGAAAAGTTTCTCGTCAAAGGCCATTTGTATTATCTTGAACAAGCCGAGAATTGCTGCGGAAGAGCCTATGCCGGTAATGACTCTACCAATTGTCGGATAAATCCACTGATCCGCCAAAGCTATTGGCAGCACACCAATGCCAGAAAGTAGAATGCAAATTGGTATGACTTTTTTCGGCCCGTACTTATCTATCAAGATTCCCAAAGGAATGTGCATCAAGGAATAACCAATGTAGTAGACGCCGGAAAACTGGCCGAAAAGCAATGTGTCCATACTGAATTGCTGCATTATATTTTCCAACATAACGCTGGGAACAACCCTCAAAACGTATTGATAAGCGTAAAATACAGATGCCACCAGCCACATTAGCCATGATGTTTTGTGAGGGTTGACCATAAAAATCTCCTTAATCTAAAACACAACTCTTAATTACAGCTCATGCTGCAACATCAATTCTTGGAAAAACCAGCGCGTACGACGAGTCTCATCTTTTTGTTTATGCTTGTGCTTTCTTTCGAATCCCAGTGCCCGATTTCTTCACTTTCATTTTCGGCTCTTACGGTTATTTCTCCTTGATTCAGGTAGACAACATCCTTGATTTTTTTGCCATGCGGCGCAACGGCTGCCTCTGCGCATTTTCTAGCATTTTCAGACGCCTCTTTCATCATCTCCATTTTGATGTTGAGGAAACTCGTCAATTTATAGTTATAATCGCATTTCACTAGTACTCCGCTAGCGCTCAAAGTTACGAGTTCGGACTTTATTTTTTCTATTTTCTCAAGATCTTTTGTGCGAACATTTATGACATCTTCAGCCTTGAAATATTTCTTTTTGTTTTTTATAGCAACCCCCTCAGATGTTGAAGTGACGTCATCTTCACATTCCGTCGTATTTATGCTGCTACCTATGATTTCGTCATTTGTGACGCCGCATGTCTTCAGGAATTCGATTACCGTAGCACGATCTGCTATGCGTTTTTTATACAGTTCTTGCAAACTCTCATTGTTGGCCGTGATGGTAATCAGCGCATCTCCTATCTCTGCTCTGACGATTTTTTCAGAGAGTCCCTTTACGTCCACCAATTGATTTCCACCAAGATACTTATTTGCTGTAAGACATCCAAAACCCACAAGTCCGCATGAAATTATCGCTGCGCTGACTATATAAATGTATTTCATAGTATGCATCTCCAAATTACGTAACGATAGTATTAGAACGCCACGACATACGCAAGTATTTTCAAAACATATGTGGATTTTGTCCGAGAAAATGGCTCTAAAAAACACATATCAGGACAATGCCTCTATTTTTTTTGAACTATTTTCTTTACAAACATAGAAAAATATGATGCACTTTACAGTGTGTTTTTTGATTTATAATCATAGGAGGATAAAATGAATATTTTAAAAACGTGTGTTGCTCTGATGTCCCGGCTTGCTGCGCCGAGCTGGTAAAGGCATCGGAACGCATGTCTACGTTTGATAAGTCTGCTTGAACAGTACTTGCCGCAGCGCCTTATCCTCCATCTTCACCGTGCCCTCGTCTTGGCCTCACCGCAACAGATCTAATGTGTTCGACGGGGAGCCGTTCAGCTGTAAACGCCATTACTTTCTGAAAAATAGTTTTTTCCAAAAACCGCCGTTTGTTTTTCTCTTGAGAATTTCCACAATGTCCCCATATCCCTTCTCGGACGCTAAATCTAACGGCGTTTTTTTGTTTTTGTCTTTTGCTTTTGTATTTACCTTTTTTTGAGATAGAAGAAGGTTGACAATCTTGGTGTGTCCTTTTTCCGCTGCCAAATGCAATGGAGTTTTTGCGTATAAGTCCCTGGCATTTAAATTGATTCCTTTGGTGTCCAAGAGAATTTTGATGACTCTAACATGGCCGGACTCGACAGCCAAATGCAATGGTGTTTTTTGATTTTCATCCTTCGCATTTGGATTTGCTCCTTGACTTAAGAGAAATTTGGCTTTTTTTGAATCTCCCCTATCTGCGGCATAATGCAACTGTGTCCGCTTAAGGGCATTTGTTTCATTGATTTTATCTTTGATTTTTTTCACGTGATCTTTAAGAAGTTTCTCAACGTCGTATAAACCAGACGGCTCTTTGCCATAAATGTCTTTTGCATTTATATCAGCTCCATTATCGAGAAGAAGTTTGACAATGTTATATTCTCCATAATAGGCCGCCAAATGCAGTGGCGTATAGTCGAGCAGACCGCTTGCGTTTACATCAGCTCCTCTAGCCAGGAGAAGTTCGGCAATTTCAGTCTGTCCAGACTGGGCTGCGAAATGCAGAGGTGTATCGTTTCGAGAACTTATTAAATTAAGTTCCTCCAAGGAAGGCATAATTGAATTATTGCCGTTATAACGAATAGGGTTATCCCTATCTAATGTGCCTTTTGCATTTACATCTGCCCCATTAGTCAGAAGAAGTCTGGCGATTTCAGTCTGTCCGGATTTAGCTGCCAAATGCAAAGGTGTATTGCCTTTGTTGTTTTTGGCGTATACATCAGCTCCTCTATCAAGAAGAAGTTCGGCAACTTCAGTTGGCCCATAAATAGCTGCCAAATGCAGAGGAGTATTGTCTTTGCCGTCTTTTGCATTTACATCTGCTCCTTTGGCTAGGAGAGGATCGATATCTTCAGGTTGCCAATCCACCGCTGACAGAAGCAATTCTTCACTGGCATTTTTAAGTTCCTGAAGAATTTGGACAATGTTTGCCCGCCCGAAATCCTTCGCTTCGTCCAGTGGAGTGGAGTCGTATTTGTTTTTTGCAAATATACTTGCTCCATAGGTTAGAAGAAGTTCGGCTTCTTTAAGATGGCCACTTGCTGCCGCTTTATGCAGCGGAGTTCTGCCGTTACTGTCCTTTGCATTTACGTCTGCCCCTCTAGCCAGGAGAGTTTCAATGTCTTCAGCATTGCCATCTGCGGCGGCCTTGTGCAACTTTTCAGTGGCTTTTCTAAACTCCAGAAGAATTGGAACGATGATTTCTCGCCCGAAGTCTTCTGCTTCGTCCAAAGGTGTTTTGTCCAAGATGTTTTTGGCGTTCGCATCGGCTCCTTTAGCCAGAAGAATTTTGACGATTTCAGCGTGTCCACTCGCTGCAGCCTTATGCAATGGCGTTCTGCCCTTGTTGTCTCTTGAATTTACATCGGTTCCATTTTCTAAAAGAGTCTCGACGTTTTTAACGTTCCCATACGCGGACGCCCTATGCAACTCTTTGGCCAACTTTTCTTTTGTACTCACGGCAGCGGCAGGATTGCTTTGTGCGACTGGTGAATATTGTTGAGCTGCATTTGACGGTGCAACAGTTACCATTGACAGCGAGCATATGGCTTTTTTCACGATTTTCTTCATAACATAAAGCGATCCTCTTTAAGGGACATTATGTATAATACCACTTTTTGGTGCAATTGTCAATCCTTTTTGTAGTATTATACCAGCTCAATTCTTTCCAATCGTTATCGTGAGCATCGAAAATCAATCAAAATCGTAAAAAGAATCTCCACAAAGGATCGAAAGCAACTCAGAATGGCAAAATTCTTGATGCAATCCGAGGAAGGCTAGCCTTGCTTTTGCAACACATTCGATGATTGAAGTCATGCAATTCCTGAAATATCAGAGAAATATGCTCTACAAAAGTAGTGGGTCAAGTTTAGCGTTATACTTCGGACTAGCTGGCGGCAGAACGATAAGCGGGATCTGCAGCTCACCGCAAGCTTCCTCAAATTTTCCTCTAAATTCAGAGCCTCCATCCACCTGAAATGACAAAATCGGATACGAAGCAGTTGCGACAAGCTCCATCAAAAATGCTTTCGCGTCAGATGATTCGGCAGATTCAAAAATTTCCTCAGTAAGATGTCTCGATTTCCGCTTAGCGCGCTTTTTCTCTGTACTGACGTCTTCTTTGGATTTACAATCCTTTTTGTGCGGTTTCGATCGCATGTTGGTCTCCTCAAGGTTAATTTAAAATATTCACCTATTCTGGAGACCTTTCACTTTCTTTGCAACTAAAAACATATAATCGTTCTATTTTCAGCCGGTCTGGCCCGTCTCATATCTTTCTGAACTTGGACAAAAATTCACGGGGGGGGGGGAAGTTTATATTGATTGTTTTATAAAAATACAATAATCTCAATATTTAATATATTTTCGTTAATATTATAAATTGGAGATAACGCTCATGAAAAAAACTAGTAGATGTCCTTGGTACTTGTGTAATGCTAGATAAATATAGAAAATTTCTTGTTTGCTTCCCCGTCGTTGTAGGAGCACTTGCGGCTTTCCAGTGTGAAAGCCATGCCTGTCTAAGTAGCGACTCTTTTGTGAGAAAAGTCACAGGATCTGGCTCCATAGTTGCAAGTCAGGATGAGTTTCATTACAGATGCTGGGTGATGAAAAAGGATCAAAACAAGGGCATACCACATCTAGTACGAGTGTTATTTGGACCGAGTGCTGACGAGCTTTTTCCAAGGTTAGATGCTTCGTTTGTTTCAACAAAAACACCTCTTGATTTAGAGGTTAGGTTTGCTACACTTACACAAATAAGTGATAATTTATACGATGTCTACGATTTTGTGTGTCATAGTCCACATAATTATAGTCCATATAAATATCAAATAAAGTTGTTAAAAGATAGAATAGATGGAATACTTTTAAAAGAAAAATTTAGCTATAGCAGTCCTATAGACATCGTTCAAAATGAGGCTACCTTAGATGTTAAAAGTTATAGCAGCACAAGCAGCTCTTCAGATGCACCAACAAGTGATGTGACCTCAGGTGCTAAAAACAAGATTACAGTCGCTGATGTTCGATACTGTGCAGATTTCGATTCCAGAGCACCTGCTACTACGATACAACAAGAGTTGGAAAGAAGATGTATGATCATAGATGAATATACTCCGATACCAGAGCAATTGCTTGTGTTGTTGCCGAAACTTAATGACAAACTTAACATTCCTGGGTATACAGTTTCTGTAGATGATGCAGATCTAATTCTGCTAGATGGCGTTTGCGAATTACGCACTCTATGTTTACGCATAGGCAATATGTTGGGTGTCCTTTGCGGCTTTATAAATGGCAGACACAAGAAAAAAATAAGGATGTTACAAAAAAAAATTACAGGAAGATGCGGTGCCAAAAGACACAATCGCAGAAGAGGAAAACGCTAGCAATAAGAGTTGGATCTTATCCAGCTGGGTCCCTTGTATGTTTAAAATGTGATATGGATTTGCTAAACTTATCACGATGTAGGGAAAACCAGTAGGGAGCAACAACGATATGAAAACGAGTAAAGCAATTGATATATGCGCGATTACCATTGGGCTACTGAAAGATTGCTACATAATGGATCTTTTTCGCAATTGGCTTCGTCAGATCCGCTGCTCGGATCCTCATGTACATCTAGTACACTGCGGTTCTACGCTGCGTTCTTCCTCGCTATTGCAAAAAATATCTCATTATGCAGCGATCTCCCTGATTCTTGGTGAATGTAATTCCATAGAGCTTGAGCTGAACTATAACTTCAAGGAATTTGATATATCTACTGAGGAAATAGTTGGTTGTTCATGGATGGAGATCGAAACTATGCATTACGAAATTCAGTACGCTGAAAAAAAGATCGAACTAAAAAAAGCATATTATGAATTTGTAAAGGCGTATAAGAAAGAGCAATATGGAACTGAACATATCGATGTGAGGCTTGAGCGGCTACAGACAACGGAAGAACAAGAGAAAGAGTTCGAGCGTTTCATCGAATCCTATGCTGACAAACAGCCGTGCTTGGGTTGTCGAGCCTCGTGGTATCATCATTATGGTCACCTGATCGATATGATTGATCTGCGAATCAAGCATTTAAAGATACATATATCACAAAACAATGTAATTGAGCATCAGGACTATAATCTCAAAACATTTGATGTATCAGACGATGAATTAGTCGGTCATACATTTGCGGAACTCGAAAACAAGGACTACACAAAGCAGTACCATGAAAAAAAGATCGATCTGAAAAAAGCGTACGATGAATTTGTAAAACGTTCTGGAATGGGGGATGCCGCAGTGGATCAGCAGAAAGAATTCGAGCGTTTCATCGAGTCCTATGCGAAGAAGAACCAGTGTATGTATCTTAGATCCGCATGGTATCACTACTGTGGCGCATTAGTCGATATGATTGATCTGAGAATAAAGCACCTTAAGATATACACAGCATGGTACTCTGGGGACACATAAAAGTAGAATTGGCATATGGTATCAGAAGAATTAAAAGAAAACGTTATCGAATGGCTAAATGTGCTGAGAGTTCAGCGGCGCTATTCGGATCATACACTTTCGGCCTATGAAAATGACCTAAAAAACTTTCTATCGTTTCTGATCGGTCATTTTGCCGACGAAGTTTCGCTGGAAATTCTACAGAAATTGAAAATTGCGGATTTCAGGGCGTGGTTATCAAATCGAATTACAAACGATATGTGTGCGCGATCAAATGTGCGAGCGCTGTCGGCGATAAGGTCGTTTTTCAATTGTTTAGCAAAAAAAAATCTTGTGGATTTGAAGGTAATCAATGCCGTGAAGCGTCCGAAATTATCGGCGCTACTTCCAAAGCCCATAAGTGAAACCGCAATCATGGATTTCATAAATCTTGACTCGTTTTTTGAGAATGATCCTCCATGGGTTACTGCAAGAGAGCGTGCGCTATTTACGCTTCTCTATTGCACCGGCATGAGAATAAACGAGGCGCTATCCATAAAAACCAAAGACGTATCCAGCGAAATAAAAATAGTTGGAAAAGGCAAAAAGGATAGAATTGTCCTCCTCCTTCCGCTGGCGCTGGAGCGAATAGAAGCATATATTTCCAGTTGTCCGCATGATATATATAACGGATATTTATTTGTTGGGGTAAAAGGAAAGAAATTACACGCTTCCTACGTGGATAATCGACTGCAGAAATTGAGAATAATGTACAATCTTCCGGATCATGCGAGCGCGCACGCTTTTAGACACAGCTTTGCTACGCATCTCATCCAGAACGGAGCGGATCTTCGATCTGTGCAGGAACTCTTGGGGCATGAATCTCTTTCCAGCACCCAGATATATACAGACGTGGACGATTATAATATATTAAGAATCTATGAAAAATCTCATCCTTTGGAAATTAAGTAATTTGGAGTGCGAATATGACGAAGAAAATTAGATGTGTTGTGGGAATGTCCGGCGGAGTTGATAGCGCAGTGTCCACCTTTCTCATGCGAGAACGCGGCTACGACGTCATCGGCTGCACGTTCCGAATGTTTGACTCTCCGGGATCTCAAAAAGCCATTGCCGACGCCAAACAAATTGCAAATTTTCTCGGTGTGAACCACGAGGTGGTGGAATGTGCGTCTGATTTTAAAAAACATGTGATGGATTATTTCGTGGATTCTTATGAAAACGGTCTGACTCCCAATCCATGTATTATGTGCAATAAGTTTCTGAAATTTCATTATCTAGACGAAGTTAGAAAGAAATTTGACGCTGATTTTCTCGTTACAGGTCATTATGCTAGAATAAAAAGAGACGAATCCGATCCTTTTTCCAATATTGAATTGCATCGTGCAACTGACAGCAGTCGAGATCAGAGCTACTTTTTATACGCTGTCGATCCGGAGATTTTAGCGCACGCAATATTTCCGCTCGGAGAATATGAAAAGCCATTCGTTCGAGAAATTGCCGCCAAAAACGGCATTCATGTCGCACAAAAATCAGATAGTCAGGATATTTGCTTTATTCCAGATAAGGATTACGTGTCATTCATAAAACGCTACCAACGTGACTTTGGATGTGGTTGCACCACACGCATTACTCATGCTGAAGCAGTTTCGACATCGAAAATAGCGCTCGCATACAATGAAGAAGGAGGCGAAGTCAGTGGAGGATCCAACGTCACGTTGGCGGGGAATATTGTCGACCGAGACGGAAAAGTGCTTGGCAAACACAATGGCATTGTGAACTACACCATCGGTCAGCGCAAAGGACTAGGCCTTTCCGGCGGACCATTTTTCGTTTGCGCTATAGATGCTTCACGAAATGAAATCGTTGTCTCTCCTAAAGAAAATCTTCGGGAAGATATAGTGCATTTGAAAGACGTTAAGTTCTTCAATGGAGAATTCCTCGGAGAATGCCAGGTGCAAGTGCGACTGTGCAGCACAAGAACCAGCGCCTACGTCTGTAAAAATGCCGACGGAAGTTATTTCGTAAAACTCCACACACCTGAGTTTGGAATTGCCAAAGGACAGCACTGCGTTTTCTTTGACGACACAAAAGTCATTGGCGGCGGAGCAATTTGTGGTTGCACCATGTGCGCTTACTACTGCTGAAGCAGCTTCGTCATCGAAAATAGCGCTTGCATACCATTCGAAAGATAGTGAAGCCATTTGTGTGTGTTGCAAGCACTTTCATGCTAGGAAGCAGCACGCACTTATGATTTTTCGTTTTTTCAAAAAAAATTAAAAATTTTAACGAAATTTTAGTTATTGTGATATAATATTACCATTATAGCGTTAAGGAGGCTTATGATGAAAAAGTGTTTATTAGCAGTAGCGTTGCTGTTTGGCAGCGACCATCTTGTGTTCGATGCCATAAGAAACGTTGAGGCCACAATGGAATTTCCTGACATTATAGGCAACAAAAAAGTCGATCTATTGCGCATTTTTTTTAAACCTCTTGTAGAAAAAATAAGAAAGAAAGAAATCAATGATCAAAATATCTCAAATTATGTTCCCGCCCCGCTCGGAACGTCGATAAAAACTGATTTCGAAAAAGTAAAAAAAGACATGTCTCAGAAGTACTTCGAGCGCGACGACGTTCCGCTCAGCACGAGCTTGCAGATGATGACAGTCCTAGCTGACTCCACGATCGACGGAGAAGCCAAAGGCTCCGCAATGGCAGTAGGTAGAGTAGAGATACAGGGGGGCTACACCGGGACCGGCACCCTAGTTCGCTGGACCGGAATGCCGACAGCGCTAGAAAACAGGGTGGTAATTACATGCGGTCATAACAACCCGCTGTGGACTGGACAAAAACCGCAACCTGGCCACGCGAAGGAAATTGCGAGCTTCGGAACCGGAACAGCCGCAACGACGATGAGCGTATACGAAAACCCCGAAGGCCTACACTTCACCTACGACCCAAGTAGTGAAGTCTGGGAACCCAACGCCATAGAGCGCACCAGCATAGCTGTGGCACGCTGCTATAACTACCGTGAACACGGCAAGACCGCAGAAAACGGGGTAGTGGACTTCGCTGTCCTGATCTTGAAAGAGCCGGTTGCCGGGCCTGAGGGTGTCGTCGCAATGCCCTTGGATCACGTACTCTGCAGCCAAGCCTCAGAAGGCGCATGCCCTGACCTACAATTCGCGGGAGACCACTGCCGGTCGATAGGCTATGGGGGAGTCGGCATGGACATCGCCGGAAGCCCTGCTTTGGCCAACTTTACGGGATGGAACTTGAAAAAGTTGACTCGAACCTTTGGCCCACCGGTACGCGGTGAGACAGGCTGGGCGACTAGATACAACTACCCCAGCGCGACGGGACCAAGCGATAGTGGAAGCCCGGTAATGATGGACCTGCTGCCTGGCTATGGCAAAATTGTCGGAATAGTGACTGGAAGCTCTACATGTGTCCCGATAGCCGCCCAGAAAGATAGAATCCTCAACGCCGTTCGACACTACCTAGGGTTACCAATCCCTACTGCACTGCCGATTGACAACACCGGAATACCACACACACTCGCAGCGGACCACCCGTATGTTAACTCCGAAGAAAGCTGCGGCAGCGACCAAGACCCGACTACAGCAAGCAGCGTAACTCAGAACTCCTCGGAGAAACCAGCATGTACACAGTTCCCTCCGATGCCGACTGATGTTCGAGAATACATAGAGAGAAGACGCCAAGACCGAAGGAATCAAGAGTTCTGCGCAGAAGCAGCGGGGTACGGATATATAGTACAACCGATGCTGCAATATGCGCGCCAGTTAAATGAATACATGCAAGCTAAAGACAGAGCCATCAGCATAGAGGACGTCTACCAATACACTACCAGCAGAACCTGGGGTTCGCTGGACAACGACGTCAAGAGCAACCTCCGATACTTGGCCGAGTTCACCCGAGAAGATGACTGGATCCTGTGTCCCGGAGGGTGGACAGCAGTAAAAAATAAACTCAATCGATTGGGCAATTATTTCAAAGAAATAGCGCGACAGCCCCAATGACACTAACCCGCGTTACTTCTGCCGACAAATGCCCAAGCCAGACCATAAAAACCTCGTGAAAGGTTTTGTGAAAACGCTCTCTCCGGAATTAACAAAGGGCGGAGCTGCGTCTTATTAGACGGCACGGAAGCCATTGACTGAGAGGCGATTCGTCGCTCGGCGTGACGATGGTATCACCGCAAGCACTAGTGATAGGACTACGCATAGGAGCTAACTTGACAATTGAGTGTAATACAGAGAAGCGTACTCACTGCCTTCTCTGTTGATCAGTTCGTCATGTGATCCAATTTCTTTTATTTTTCCATGATTAACGACGACTATCTTGTCAGCATTTCGGACTGTGGACAATCGGTGAGCGATGACGAAGACGGTTCTATCTTTCATGAGATTCTCGATGGCTTTTTGCACAATGGCTTCTGATTTATTGTCCAGCGCAGATGTCGCTTCGTCCAGTATTACAATTGTTGCATTCTTCAGAAATGCCCGGGCAATGGCCACTCGCTGTTTTTGTCCACCGGATAGCAGAACGCCACGCTCTCCTATTTCCGTTTCAATTCCCAGTTCAAGCGACTCTATGAACTCGTTCATACACGATGATTCTATGGCCTGCTTCAGATCATCTTCCGTGGCATTTTCTCTTCCGACCATAATATTCTCACGGATGGTTCCGGAAAACAAAAAATTATCCTGAAAAACTATAGCGATTTTATCTCGCAGCGAATCCAGCTCAATATCTCTTATGTCATGACCGTCTATAAGTATTTTCCCAGACTTAATATCGTAAAATCTCGGCAGTAAATTTACTAGTGTGGTCTTTCCACCGCCGGAATTTCCTACAAATGCGATGGTTTCGCCAACTTTTATCTCCAGATTGATGTTTTCCAATGCCGGCTTATCTTCTACATATTCAAAATAAACATTTTGATAGCAGATGCTGCTTTTTATAAATTTCAATTTTTTGGCCGACGGACTATTCACAATCGACGGAGATTCATTCAGCAAATCAAATACGCGTTCCATGGCCATTAGGGACACCTGCATCGCGTTATAATCGTTTCCAATGGATTTCACCGGCTGATATAGCAACAGAAGCGCAGTTATGAAAGACACGAATCCGCCAGGTGTCAGATCATCGCACGCCACCAGGTAGCTTCCAAGCCAAATTACAGCGGCTATTCCAATGGAAATTATGAAATGCATCATGGGCGATAAAATACCAGTTCTCTGGATCATTTTCATGCTAAGTGTAAACACGCTCGCTAATGTGTCTGAAAATTTTTTCTGTAATCGATCGTAGAGATTGTAGGAAGCGATTATGCGATTTCCATTAAATGCCTCAATGTAGTGAGTCATTATGGCGGCTCCGGAATATACCGTTTTCGCTAGAATGCTTCCGATGCGTTTCCTTATGGTTGTTAGCGGATATATGGCTCCGACCAACACAATTATGGCTACAGCAGCCAATTTCCACGAGTTTATTAGTAAAACGGAGATGAGTGATACAGAAGAAAACACTCGCGTTGTAAATAACTTCATATTATTCAATAGACCAGTGCAGGCGGAATCCACATCCGAGTTAAAACGCATTTGAATGTTGCCGGACGTGTTTCTATCGAAAAATATAGAATCGTATCTCATTAATTTTTTGAATAGATTATATTTGAGACTACAGCTTATTTTTGCTCCTACCCAAGCGTTAAGATATGTCGCCAAGTAGTTGAATCCGCTCTGCAGCAAACTGAAAAAGATTATCAATATCGGTATATAGGAGCTGGCAGATAAATTCTTCTCTATCATTACCACGTCCATATATGGCTTCAGCGCCCAGGCGATTATTGCATCCATCATTCCAACTGGAATCGTGATCAAAATCGCCATCAACGCTCTAATTTTGTATGGTTCTATGTACGGATATATATTTCTGTAGTTTCTCACAACATGGGAACCACTTAGCCAATGCTTTATTTTATTAGGCATATCAATTTCATATAATATCGAAACACAAAAAAACCGGACACGTCGCTTATGCAAGATATACACATTAAATGTGAGAAGTTTGATTTTCTTTTTCCTGGATTCCTACGGTGCTTGCAGCACACGCGCTACTCGACAAACGCCTGTGGTGCAACCACTCATTCAGAGGCCCGAAGGGCCGTAGGGATCCAGCTGAATAAAATCCATAATCTCAATTCAAATGAGTATACTAATAATTATCGGCTTTCAATTCGAAATACGCCTTTAGATGACTACAGACCGTACATAATTCCGGAGCATTTTCGCTTTCAATCAGATGACCGCAATTGCTGCATTCCCAAATCACTTTTCCTTCTTTCCGGAAGACTTTGTTACTCTCGATGTTTGCCAGAAGTTTTTTATATCTTTCTTCATGACTTTTTTCTATTTCAGCGACGGCTCTAAATAAGCGAGCAATGTCAGAGAAGCCATCTTCGTCAGCTTCTTTTGCAAATTGCACATACATTTCTGTCCACTCGTAATTTTCTCCACTGGCCGCAGCTTTCAGATTGTCTATTGTATCCGGAATGGATCCTCCATTCAGCAGTTTAAACCAAATCTTGGCATGTTCCTTTTCATTATTCGCAGTTTCTTCGAATATCTTGGCGATTTGAACATATCCCTCTTTCTTGGCTTTAGAAGCGAAATATGTGTATTTGTTTCTAGCCTGAGACTCTCCACAGAAAGCGCTCATTAGATTCTGCTCTGTTTTACTACCTTTTAGATTCATAAGTTATTCTCCAATTACCATACTTGCACTATAGCAGCATTTAACGCTTTTGTGTAGCCAAGGAAAGTTTGCGGATGGCCAGGGCGAAAAAGCCCCGACTGCTGTTTAGGTTACGAAAAATAAGGAGGTATCGGATGAGGTACTGAACAAGCATAGTTTCTCCGCTGCGGCAGTTGTCTTTTCGCGGTCAATCAACTTCGGACAAGCATTCGAAGATATCAAAGTCTTGTAGGGCTATTTGCGCCTTAGAGTCGAGGTGGTCCCAGTCCGGGTGTTCCGGCCACCGATCCTTTAGTCCAGGAGCGCGGCACATCAGGTAGCGCTTCGGGGCTAACGTGTTGGCCAAGCAGCGGAGGCGTTTTCCTATGTGAGGACTACAAGAGAGCTTGATGGCTTCGCACAATCTCCACAAGTCAAGTTTCAACAGATGGTAAGCCTTGAAGTCGAGATCAACTAGCTGACACTCCGATAGGCTTAGGTTATCGTGCGGGTCCGGCGACAATCGACATATACGGAATGTTTGCTGCCCCAGGCGGTCAAATCGCAGTGCAAAGTCCTCAGGAGTCAGAACGGAGTCCTCCGGCGCTGTATCCGTCCCCGTCTCGGAGCATCGGCTACCGGAACTTGCGCGTCTGTGTTGTGTAAGGTCCAGGTATCGTACGAAATGGTCAAGCGGAGTGAGACTGATCACAGGTACCTTGGGTGCTTTAGGAGGCTGAGGGCGATACGTGTGTCGGTCCAGCAAGTGATATAGTTGGAAAACGCCAGCTCGCATTTCAGCCGTTTTGTTAGACATGATATGGCCAATCTCTGTCTCTTCGTCCGAACCCCAACGTTCAAGAGAGCTCACATCATTCGACAGTGTAGCAAAGGCGTTTAGGCAGCATGTGTGTATTAGATCATCCACTATCAGACATACTTTCCATGCTCCAACTTCGGGGTTTAAGCCGACCAGGCTATCAAAAGCCCATTTATGGTTACCGTGGGTATATTCCCATGTTTGCGTACACACACCTATTACAACACGAATGACATTTAGTTGACATTTTCCCAATACCTTAAGTATGATATTGCGATTTAATCCGAGCAGTCCATTAGCACTGCCGTATTTTGGGTCAGTAACATTAGGCGTCAGGTTCAACGGCGCCTTAGCTGCCGTTTTTCCGGATGGCGCAGTCTCCAACAGTCTCGCCGTGGCGTCAGACCGCGTCATGTGAGCCCTCCTCCCGGTCTTAGGTTCCACCGTTGTCGTGGGTGCCCAAGACCGATCATTCTGATGGTACGCCGCATCAGCATCGCTCAACGGTGACAAACAAAACATACTACCAACCAAACAAGCGTATACAACAAGTTTTTTCATATTTTTTCTCCTAAAAAATAAAATTATCTACAGCAATGTCTCATGCCTCCCACCTCATGTCAAGTGCCTTTAAAAAAATAATCGTACCAATTTAGTGCGTTTTGGATAGATTGCGTGTCAAGACATAGAGCTTTTTTATAAAGGACGGAAATCATTCACGGTTGTGCTATTACACTTAAAATGTTATACACTACTTTACGCTGAATATGGTGACGGACATGACGAAAAAGTTAAGCTTAAGAATCAAAAGGCTTTTATTGAATCCATTGTTGCAGTTGCTGCTAGTCTTTATGTTCGTATCCTGCTGCTACAGTATGCTAAGCGCTGATGTCATCAGTTTTTTTCTGACCATTAGTGTCAACCTGAAAGAATTGCTAATCTTTGTTTTACCATTTCTCTTGTTTAGTTTCGTTTCAGTTGCGCTTTCCGCTATTCCACGCGAAGGAATGTTTTTTGTGTTGGGGCTAATGGTCCTGGTTTGCATATCGAATTTTTGCAATGTTTTGGTATCCGGAACGATTGGATTTTTCCTGTTATCAGGATTTCAAACCAGCACTATCGCAGAAACATATGTGGCGTTTTCTCCGTTTTTTTCGCTGGATTTGCCGCAAGTATTAAGTACAACACATGCATTAATTCTTGGAGTATGCGTGGGACTATTCAACTCATTTCGTCCAAATGAATACATATCGTTGGTCATAAATACCATCCATGATTGGGTGATGAAATTCATGAAGCAGTTTTTCGTGCCGTTGCTGCCGCTTTTCGTCGGGGGATTCCTTCTGAAATTATTTGCCGAGGGAAAGATGACAGGATTTGTTGCTAACAACGCTAGCGTTTGTCTAATGATGTGTGGTTTTTTGGTTGCATATCTCTGCATATGGCTTATGGTGGCTGCGGGATTTCGATTTTCCATCGCTACGGAAATTCTCAAGAACACAACTCCTGCTATTGTGACGGCCTTTAGCACGATGTCCAGCGCTGCTGCTCTGCCAATGTCTCTCAATGCTGCAGAAAAAAACACGAAGGACAAGGTGCTTTCGGACGCAGTCATGCCTCTGACATTAAATTTCCACATGGTTGGAGATACGATTATCGTTCCAATTATTGCAATGTTGGTCATGGTATCCATGAATCATCCGCTTCCAACGTTTTCGGGTTTTGTAATGTTCGGAATATTTTTTGTGCTGAATAAATTTGCTGGTGGTGGAGTACCCAGCGGAACAATTATGGTTACCGTGCCAGTTTTGCAGAAATATTTTAACTTCGATGATTCCATGATAGCGTTCATTATAGCTTTTTACGGAGTTGTCGATCCAATCGCGACAGCTGGGAACGTTGCTGCCAATAATTTCTTCGTTGTAATTTTCCAGAAACTAAGAGCTGTATTGAAAAAATCATTTTTGAGTAGATAGCGATATTTCTGGCTATTAAAACGATTTTCATTTATTTTTGCAACCTTACCAATCTTACAGTTGACTTTTGTAAAGTTTTTTTATATACTAACTCTAGTTTTTTACTAACAAAAGGTAAACAAAAATGAAAGCAAGTAAGTCAATAGTGTTTTGTGCGTCTGTGATGGTCATCGCGTGCTTCGTGACTGTAGAGGGATCGCGAATAGGCAGGAATCCACCACTAAGAAGCTCACCTTTGAGCCAATCGAGCACCGACGTGACCCTTGTAACGACCGAATGAGTCTATTGTGGCCATGTGACCGAATTACGAAAACCCCACGGACAAGGAGTTCTGAAGTTGCTAGATGGGTGGACGTGGGCAGGCAAGTGGGTTGAAGGAAAGCTCCAAAACAATGCGACCTGTAAATACCAGACCCGCAGGGGCAGCTGGAAATACTACGGAGGTGTGGACTCGACCGGAGTGGTGCCGTTACGAAGTGGCAACGGCAGAATGGAATACCAGAATGGTGACTGTTACGACGGACAATGGCCGGCGGGGCAGGAGACCGGACACGGTACAATGACGTACTCGGATGGTACGTATGACGGTCAGTGGGAACAAGGAATCCGCAGCGGCAAAGGTACAATGACGTACTCGGACGGGCGACAGTATGTAGGCCGATGGCTGAACGGGGCGCCGGGCGGCAGAGGTAAAATGACGTTCCAGGACAAGAGCAGGTATGTAGGCCAATGGCGAAACGGAGCGCGACACGGCAGAGGTAAAATGACGTGGCCGGACGGGACAACGTGTGACGGACAGTGGCAGCAAGGGCGCTGCGACGGGCACTGTAGATACACCTCCTCCGATGGCTTCGATTATATCGGCGAGTGTAAGAATGACGCCTTTGACGGATGGGGCGTCCAAACGTACAAGAACGGCCACCGCCCTGAAGGACTATGGAAAGATGGTAAACCTCACGGCTTCGGTTTAGCGATCTGGCCAGACGGCCTGTATTGGTGCGGTATCTTTACGCACGGAGTATTTAGTTTGGGGACTAGGGCAGCGAGCGCCGAAAAGCGCAAGATATCTGAGGCTGGTACCGGACAGGAGCTTCGGCCTTCCGACGGGCTCAGGCTCGTCAAACGCTGCAAGATCGACAACGTCGTTTACAGCGGTTGGTTTGACACACTTCGGATGGATGGCTGTGGTACGGCGGAGTACCTGACTACCGCTGGATCCAGTGAACCGACGTTCACTGGCGAGAGCCACACCGGCGAGTGGAAAAACAGCAAGCGCCACGGATTTGGAATTTCGCGACCGCCGGACGGCCGCCCCCAAGCCGGATACTGGTGGGAAGGTGAACCTCTCGCCTTGTTAGATGGCAAGGTTGAGGACCATACATACTCCTACTGTATTGCTGATGTCTTCCAATATACTGGCCAAGTGCGAAACGGACTGCCGCACGGGAAAGGAAAAATGGATTATCCCTCAACTGGGTCTTCCTATGATGGGAACTGGTCTGACGGATGGAGACACGGGACGGGAAAACTGGCTAACTCCGACCGCTATTCCTATGAAGGAGACTGGAAAGAAGGCTCGAAAGACGGGAGCGGAATTGAAACACTTTCCAATGGTGACCGTTACGACGGCCAGTGGAAAGACGGTGAAAGAAACGGGGCGGGAATTGAAACACTTTCCATAGGTGAAAGTTATGACGGCCAGTGGAAAGACGGCCTAAGAGACGGCACCGGGAAGTCTACGTACAAAAACGGGGATACGTGTACCCGCGTGTGGACTAAAGGAGTGGGGGGACGGAGGTGGACTTCACTTGGACTTTAGCGTCCGGCCAGCACCACTATCAAGGCCAAATCCTTGAAGATCCGGTTAAAATGGTAAGGCATGGTCACGGTAGAATGACCTTCCCGAACGGAAAAACATATGTCGGGTCCTGGGAGCATGACCACTACAGCGGGTACGGAGTGATGCTCTATCCTGGCCAGCCGGGTTCCAATGGCAACCGTTATGAGGGAAATTGGAAAAACTCTTTGCCGCATGGATATGGCTGCTTGACGTGGGATGTTGGACACAGTTGTTGCGGATACTGGGAGGATGGCAGATTCGTAACCGGAAATTGTACTTGGAAAGGTCAATTTTTGGTCTCACCGAAAAGATCAGAAATCACAGACAAATTCACCAATTGGGAACAAGAACCTGATAACCTCACTCGCGACCGGGAATGGACCCATCTAGTATACTTGACGGATGGCACCGTCTACACTGGCTGGCTCTGCAAGCCCTACAAGAAGCCGGCTCGGCAGCCAGATGGCAGCGGAACTAAAACGTATTCCGACGGGGCTACATATACTGGACAGTGGCTGGTTGGAAAGCGCAATGGGTGGGGCCAACTTAAATGCAGGGCTGGAACCTATACCGGCTCCTGGCACAATGATCTCCCCTACGGGACGGGCGAGTTAAAGACCAACGCTGGCCTTTTTCTGAACGGTACATGGGTTCTCGAATCCTTAACCGCAACAGTTGCCTTTGCACCGGCCGCCGCAAAGGACGCCGAGAACGATGCTAAGAGTTCATATACGGAGTTTCGGGACTGGATACACCAGCACTAATATCAGAGAGACACCGCGACGGCCGCTGACGATGTAATGCGAAAATATTTTAACTTCGACGATTCCATGATAGCGTTCCTTATAGCTTTTTACGGAGTTGTCGATCCAGTTGGAGCTGCTGGGAATGTCGCCGCCAATAATTTCTTCGTTGTAATTTTCCAGAAACTAAGAGCTGTATTGAAAAAATCATTTTTGAGTAGATAGCGATATTTCTGGCTATTAAAACGATTTTCTATTCCTGCAATCTTACCGTTGACTTTTGTAAAGTTTTTTTATATGCTGATTCTAGTTTTTTATTAACGAAAGGTAAACGAAAATGAAAGCAAGTAAGTCAATAGTGTTTTGTGCGTCCGTGATGATCGCATACTTCGGTACTGCCGAGGGAATGCTCTACGGTAACACTTCAGACCCGAAAAAATCCGCCACCGGGCTATCTTCATTACGTAACGCACTAAGCGTTTCCGAAAGCACAGGTTACGTCGAAAACCGTCACTACGAGGGTAAAGGTCTTTATTACGGCTATGTCAACAATTACGACCAGCCGTGCGGAAAAGGCGAACTCAAATATTACGACGGCGCCTACTATCGAGGACATTGGTTACACGGATACCGCAATGGATACGGAGAGTCGTCTGCCTGGGGCTTTCTGTCGAGCTCGCCGGAGCTGGACAAAGCCGGAACACTGCCACCATTCTACTCGTATCAATATGACGGACAATGGGAAAATGACACCGAACACGGTCACGGAACCATGACATTCTCGAATGAAACAATGTATGAGGGGCAATGGGAAAATGGCATGCCACATGGGCACGGCATGATAACCGGCCCTAACGGCAAAACCTATGTCGGCCAATGGGACCGCGGTGTAATGCTCGGGAAAGGTACGTTGGACTCTCCAAGTGGACATGTGTTGTATGACGCTTGGCACCGTGACCGACGCTGCGCCGAGACAGGACCGATACCGCCGCTGCAGGTCCTAAGTGGCACGTAGGACCTTTGTCACGCGAGCTAATTTTCTTGACGACGGCAGATACTGTACCCGTACGCTGCGAGGATGGCGACACCGGACGGGTTGCTGACGCTGTACGGTGAACATATTTTTACTTCGACGATTCCATGATAGCGTTCCTTGTAGCTTTTTACGGAGTTGTCGATCCAGTCGGAGCTGCTACGAATGTCGCCGCAAATAATTTCTTCGTTGTAATTTTTCAGAAACTAAGAGCTGTATTGAAAAAATCATTTTTGAGTAGATAGCGATGCAGGTGCGATAGTAGATCTCGTAGAATCAGTACAAATTGTAGAGTTTTTCCAAAAAATGTATGTCGAAATCCGCATTGATGACATTGGCGTCGTCAGCTAATTCAATGTGGAGCGGAATTAGTGTATCAACTCCCTCGATTACGCACTCCCTCAGAGCACGACGCAATCTTGCGAGGCATTGTTCGCGGTCATTTGCGTGCACAATGAGTTTGGCGATCAGACTGTCGTAATATGGTGGGATTTTGCATCCATCATAAATGGCGCTATCCACGCGAATTCCTGGCCCTCCAGGACAATGATAGTTGGAAACAGTTCCAGCTGATGGAATAAATGTCTTTGGATTTTCCGAATTTATTCGGCATTCGATGGCGTGTCCCTTGAAGCTAATGTCATCTTGGGTGATGGAAAGCTTTTGGCCATCTGCTACCAGAATTTGTTCTCTTATTATATCGATTCCGGTGATCATTTCGGTTATCGGATGCTCCACCTGTATGCGGGTATTCATTTCTATGAAAAACAACTGATTGTTTTCGTAGAGAAATTCCAGAGTTCCCACTCCGACATAGCCCAATTCTGCCATGGATTTAGCGATTTTCTGTCCGAATTCGTCTCTGAATTCTGGAGTTAACACCGTACTTGGAGCTTCTTCCCATACTTTTTGATTGCGTCTCTGGAGCGAGCAGTCTCTTTCGCCTAAATGAACGGCGTTTCCATGTTTATCGGCTATGATTTGAAATTCGATGTGTCGAGGTCTCTCCAGATACTTCTCCAGATAGACTCGGTCGTTACCAAAGGAAATGCCTGCTTCCCTTTTGGCAGTTTCGTAGGCTTCTGCAAAATCCGCCTTGGATCTGGCCACTTTCATGCCACGTCCACCACCGCCACCTGCTGCTTTTATCAGTACAGGATATTCGATCTCATCCATCTGATGAAGCGCCTTATCTATGGAAGTAACAGCGCCTTCGGATCCAGGAACCGTTGGTAATCCAAGTCTTGCAATGGTTTTCTTGGCCATAATTTTATCGCCCATCATGGCTATGTGATCGGCTTTGGGGCCTATGAACACCAGTCCGTGCTCCTCAACCATATGAGCAAATGTCGCATTTTCGCTTAGAAATCCAAATCCCGGATGAATTGCGTCCGCGCCAGTAATGCATGCTGCAGAAATAATGGACGGAATGTTGAGATAGCTCTCGCGCGGCTGCGGAGGCCCTATGCAGACGCTTTCATCGGCAAGACGCACACTCATAGCTTCAGCATCTGCTGTGGAATGCACTGCAACCGTCTGGATTCCGAGATCTTTACATGCTCTCAGAATACGAACAGCGATTTCACCTCTGTTTGCAATCAATATTTTATTTATCATTCAAAAAACACTTCTTGATTCATTCAATAATAACAACCGGATCACCGTATTCAACCGGCTGAGAATCCCTCACGAAAATATGCTTGATTACTCCTGAACGTGGAGCCTTTACCATATTCATAACTTTCATCGCTTCTATGATGAACAAAGTCTGTCCCTGAGATACACTACTTCCAATGACGATAAAAGGATCGGCACCAGGTCCAGGTGACAGATACACTGTTCCAACCATCTGTGCTTCTATGACTCCCGGATGATTCTCCAGACTTGTATCTGGCGCACCGAAAGGAGCTGATGTCATGCTACCATTGGCTACCACCATATTTTGGCCTGAAGAAAGAAGATTGTTATTAATTGCAGAAACTGGAACTACGGTTTGAGGAATAGTGCGCAACACTTTTATCCTAAGCGAATCAACTTGATATTCTATTTCAGTTAAATCTGTTTCTCTAAGAAGTTCAGCTAAAGCCCTAACGGCATCGGGATCTATCTTAAGTTGCTGAGACACATTCACTCCTTCTTAGCTAAACGCCAACAATTAATGGTGGGCGCAGCAGGGATCGAACCTACGACCACTACGATGTCAACGTAGTGCTCTACCGCTGAGCTATGCGCCCGATAACTCTCACAGAGAATATGTATAATCCTTTTCTTTTCTTTTTTCAAGTACCGAACAACACTACAAAACACATCCGCCACGGAGACGACGCACATGTCATGAACCAATTCATTTCGGCGCTACATTGTGCATTTACGTTGACTCGTTGGTCGGCGACAAGCAATTTGACAATATCTGGCTGCTGAAGTGTTGTCGCCAAATGTAAGGCTGTAACGCCTTAGGCATAAGTAGCATTCGCGTCTGTATCTTTTTTGTTCAGCAGGATCTCGACTATTCTTTGGCCTTTGTAGAGCGTAGCAAGATGCAAAGGTGTAAGTTCGCCAACGTCATTCACTTTGTACTGTGCATTTACCGTTGGCTCCCAGGCCCAAAAGAGTCCTGGCATGTTTTGTGCGTCTATCAATAATTGCCCGTTGTACCCCTGTATCTAAGGTGGATTTAATGACTGTGGCGCTCTGATTCGAAGGTCGTTGACTGTTATTTTCCAGTTTCATAGCCGCGAATGATGTAGCCGTTGATAGCGATAGTATGCATATGGCTATTTTCATCGTGTATATGTTTTTTCCATTGTGTTTCCCCTTGCATTTAAAATCTACTAGACATAATATCACAATTTTTGGCAATCGTCAATATATTTAAGTATTTTTAATGAAATTTTTAGTAAACTATGTAAGCTGTTAACTGGCGTGCGCGTTTTTTCTTTTTGGGGAGAACTAAAGTATAGATAACAACGAAAGGAGCGGCCTCGATAGACCGCTCGTTCGTGTTCCGCCACTACAAAAGATAATCTGGCTCAATTTTGGGTTAGTAGGTATGCGGGAGAAGGAGCTCTACGACTTCCTTGTTCTGCGTCCCCGCTGCCAAGTCCATCGGTGTTTTGCCATTTTTGTCTTTTGCTTTGGCGTCTATTTTCGGGTGTCTAAGTAAAGTCTTTATGACTTCGACGTGTCCATTCGCAGCTGCCAAATGCAATGCGGTATCTTTGTTTTTGTCCTTTTCGTTTGGCTTGGTCTCTTGGTTCGCAAGTAGGACTTCTACGACGTTGGCGCTTCCTTTCTTGGCAGCTAAATGCAACGGAGTGTCCCCTTGGTTGTCCTTCGCGTTTGGTTTGGCTGTTTGGGCGAGAAGTAGTTTCGCCTTTTCGGCGTCGCCTTGGTCAGCAGCATCATGCAATGCTGTGCGCCCGTTAGCGTCTTTCTTCTTGGCATTTGTTTTGTACTCTTTGAAAGTTTTGTTCGTGTCCGAAGAAAACAGGCTCTGGACGCCTCTTATCGCTCCGAAAACTTTGTTTCCGGACTTTTCTTCCATCTTCGCTCCATTGTCAATTAGAACTTTAACTACCTCGTTTTTTTGGTTCACTACTGCCCAGAATAGTGGAGTATTCCCCAAGCAGTCTTTGGCATCTACTTCTGCTCCTCGTGTTATAAGAAGTTTGGCGATTTCCGATGCGTGAGGTATCGGTGTGTTGCTTCTCGCGAGAATGAACAGCAGTGTTTGATCGTCAATCCTCGAATTCGGGTCTGCTCCTTGATCTAACAGTTTCACGACTTCGTCTAGATTACCAAGCTGAACTTCCACTCTGAGCCTTTCGCCCAGTTTGCGTTGGCGGTTGCGCTCCTTCATGTAATCGTTAGTCCCTTCCTGGCTTCTCTCGTATATGCTTCGTCGTCGGCTAATCGTTTTTCGCTTCAGTCTCTTTTTTTTGGATTTTTTGACGACTGGCTTGGAAGCGTTAGGTGTTAGAGGTGCCGCTACGGCAATCGGCGTGTCTATTGTTGGGGGATTGGCCGCAGTGTCAGGAATCGTAACCGGAGCAACTTTTTCAGTTTGCGTAACTTGCGGAGTAGGCGGAATCAATGTATCGATGACTCCACTGTTAGCTAGTGGCACTGATACGGATGGTGCAGCTGGGGCCTCTGTAGCAGGCAAATCATCGATCGTTCTAGCGCCTGGAGCTGATACCGACTGTGAAGCCGGCATCTCTGCAGTAGGCAAAGCAACTTCAGGACCACGTTCGACGGCTAAGCCAGCATCGTTCTGGTCGGCGATTCCCGCGTAGGCAGTGTCAGTAGGTTTTGGCCCAAGTTCTGCAGCATTTAATGTGGCAGCTGTCATCATTGACAGTGTACATATAGCTATCTTCATTGTGTATATAGTTTTCTTCATTGTAAATTCCCATATTTAAAACTATATATAGCATATCATGCAAAAAAAAATTGTCAAGCGCTTTGCTGTATTTTTGTTAAAAATTTTAGGTAAAAATGCGGAAAAGGTTTTGTAACGGGGCGGCCAATTCCCATGTAGCAGACACTGTTGATTGTGAAGAAGTATACGGATATTATTACATAGTTTATATTATGGAACTATTAATGAAAATTCGTAAGGTTATATTTCCAGTTGGCGGATTGGGCACAAGGTTTTATCCGATTACTCGAGCGATTCCAAAGGAAATGCTGGGGATCCTCGATAAGCCTTTGATTCATTATGCATTTGAAGAGGCGCTATCTGCGGGCATCGAGCAGTTTATATTTGTCACGCGCCAGGGTAAAAATTCCATTGAAGATTACTTTGATTATATCTTAACACATTCTGAAGATTTTGACGTCGATAGGTGCAGCTTCTGCTATGTGCGCCAGAGTGAGCCTCGAGGTCTTGGGCACGCTGTGCTGTGCGCAAAGCATCTCATAAACGACGAGCCATTTGCCGTCATAAGCGCAGATGATTACATATCTCACGATAAATCATGCATTGGAGAAATGATAAAAAATTACGATGGATCAAATATGGCTGCCATCATGAATGTTCCACAAAAAGACGTCAGCAAATACGGTATAATAGATGTGGAAAGAGAAACGGATAAAATTGTCATTGCCAGATCTGTCGATGAAAAGCCATCTGTTGAAAATGCGAAGTCAACCAATGCTATAGTCGGGAGATATATCCTGACGCACGAAATATTCGATATTCTGAAGGATCTGAAACCCGGCGTGAAAAACGAAATACAACTGACTGACGCTCTTCTGCAAATGATACCGACGCACGGTCTAACGGGATTTAAATTTGAAGGAAATAGGTTCGATTGTGGAACGAAGGAGGGGCTCCTGTCGGCAATTTTGCATGTGTCCATGATGGATAATGAGCTGACCGGTATCGTTAAAGATTTTTGTGTGGGGTAGAGTTGTGAAAATTGCGGTTGTTGGAACTGGATATGTTGGGTTAGTTTCCGGAGTATGTTTTTCGGAATTTGGCTTTAGCGTTATATGCATTGATAATAATGTATCTAAAATAGAAGACTTAAAAAAAGGCGTTGTTCCAATTTATGAAAATGAGCTGGACAAGCTAATGTTAAAGAACATGAATGCTGGCAGGCTTTCCTTTACATCTGATATTGCCGAAGGAGTACGAGATGCCGATATTGTTTTCATAGCAGTTGGTACTCCAAGTAAAACAGATGGAAGTGCCGATTTAAGTTACGTGTACGGAGCCGTAGATGAACTAGCGCCACATATGAATAAAAACGCAATTCTGGTGATAAAATCCACAGTTCCGGTTGGTACCACTAGAGCTGTAAAACAGTTCCTACAAGATAATGGATTTGATATAGAGGTGGCATTTAATCCGGAATTTTTGCGGGAAGGAGCTGCCATCGAGGATTTTATGCGTCCCGACAGAATAATTCTCGGAATTGAAAGCAAAAAAGCGGAGGATGCACTGAAACGGGCATATCGTCCTCTCTTTGTGCTAAGCATTCCGATTGTTTTTACAGGGTTGGAAACGGCGGAATTGTCCAAATATGCGGCGAATGCATTTCTTGCGATGAAAATAACCTTCATAAATGAAGTGGCGAATCTCTGTGAAAACTGTGGCGCTGACGTAAAGGAGGTCGCCTATGCCATTGGTCTTGACAAAAGAATCGGCGAGCAGTTTCTGCAGGTGGGCCCTGGATATGGCGGATCTTGTTTTCCAAAAGATACTTCTGCACTGAACGATTTCTCGAAAAATTTCGGTGTAAGCATGCCGCTTGTGGAAGAAACTATAAAATCCAACGATGCAAGACGTATTAAAATGATACAAAAAATCATGGGAGTTTGTGATAATGATGTGAAAAATAAAAATATCTCCATACTCGGAGTAACATTCAAAGCGAATACCGACGATATGAGGGATAGTCCCAGCATTTGCATAGTAAATCATCTACTTAAAAATGGAGCAAAAATAAAAATATATGATCCGTCTTTTTCTGAACAAGCCAAAAAGATTTTTAAAGACGCAGAGTGGAGCAATAACGCTTATGATAATTGTAATGGAGCAGACGTTGTTGTTATACTCACGGACTGGGCGGAATTCAGAGCCATTAACTTGGCAGATCTGAGGCGCAGAGTGAAAAATCCATTATTGGTGGATTTGAGAAGTATATATACGGTTAACGAGGCAAAAGCATCTGGATTTGTTTATTGTTCCGTTGGGAGACCGTTTATAGAAGGATAGTTTTTATGCGCGTCTTATGCGTTCTATTCGCGTCATTGTTTTTTCTTCATGATGCTTGCTTTTGCCAGCAATCAAGCGCGAAGAAAGCATCTGTTGAATGTAAACGAGAACTGAAGGAACTATGCAAGAAAGCATTTGAATTAGAACAAAAAATCCTCAAGGAAGAAGAGGTTTTGGATTGCATAAATCAGGAGGAACGAACATCTGCTCCTGTTGTAAAAAATAAGTACGAAATTCTAGCTAGATGTTTAACTCTTCTTTGTGATATCCAGAGATCTTCCAAAATTCTTACAATTAACCCAGATGAAAAAATAAACGATTTCGTGAGATGTTCTATAGTAATCAAAAACTTCGCCTCCTACTTCAAATCAATTGGAGGACAGCTCGGGAAAGCTGGATCGGAAGTGGTTGCTTTAAAAAGAGAAAAGAACATAAAGAAAAAGAGGCTGCAGGAACTAATTGATGAATATGAAAAGTTAGTAAAAAAAATAGACGAGAAAGCCGCTGAGATAGCAAAAAGTCGTCCAGAAAATGTCATTCAAAGCGATGTCGTTTATCATATTGCATCGAAGTCTGAATCCATCGAAGAATTGGACGCCGAGCTGGAGGCGGAAAATGCCATTGGGGTACTGAAAAACACAAGAATTTCAACTGAGTTATCGTTGGATTATCCGGTTTGTGGTAAAATAGTTACAGAATTCGGAGATAAAAATCCAGATGGGGAAATGATATGCTATATTTCATTTGAGACCCGTCCAGGAGCCATAGTAAGATCCCCAGCGAAGGGATGCGTTGTATTTGCTGGAAAATTCTTGGGCTATGGTAACATGGTGATAATAAGCAACGGAGACTATAGGGTATTTGTATATGGAATGGATACGATTGCCACGTCAATTGGTGAATTTTTGGAGATTGGTGATTATATAGGAAAAATGAACGCAAGTCCGCTTAGTAATCCGGTGCTGAAAATGGAGCTGAAAAAAACAGGAGAGTCGTTGGATCCTAGACATTGGATGTTGCAAACAATAGAAAAGGGAAAAAAATGAAAAAATCTATACTATCTTTATTTCTGATGGCTGGGATTCTGTTCAGCAATACTTCTTGTTCCGGTGGCTCACTCCGAAAAGATGTTCCAGAAGGCCCGCCAGACAGCGGAGTTACCAAAAAAGACGGAAAATCGTCAAAGGGAAAAAGCTCATCCAAAAGCGCTCTTGTTATTCCAGATAGCATAAAAAAGAATATTCCTGAAGATATGCAATATACTGTGTTTCTCCAGATGATATTGGGTTTCATTAAGGCAGAGTACGTCAATGAATTAGATGAAGGCGAAATCGCAGAAAAGGCTATTTCCGGAATGTTATCATCGCTTGATCCGCATTCCTCCTACATGAACGAGAAGGCTTTTACATCTCTGAAGACACAAACAGACGGCGAATTCGGCGGACTTGGAATCGAAATCATGATGGATGATGGTTTCGTTAGAATTATTTCTCCAATTGATGATACTCCAGCCTATAAAGCCGGCTTGAGATCTGGAGATCTGATAATATACATAGATGACGAATGCATAAATGGAATTTCGTCGGAGGAAGCTCTTGAAAAATTGCGAGGCAAACCAAAGACAAAGGTTAAACTAAAAATAAAAAGAGGAGACAAGGCGCTTTTTGATGTGGAAATAGAAAGAGATATCATAAAGGTTGAATCCGTAAAAAGCGAAATTCTGGACAATATAGGTTACATAAGAGTCTCGACATTCGATAAGAATACAACGAAAAACATCAAGAAGTTCATAAAAGATAATGAAGATAAAAAATTACATGGGTTAGTTATTGATATACGCAATAATCCTGGTGGACTTTTGGATGAAGCAGTTTCCGTATCTGATATATTCCTAGACGGAGGAAAAATCGTATCCACGCGCGGAAGAACTAAAGAAAATAGTAAGGATTACTTCTCTGGCAAAGGAGACTTGACGAACGGTATTCCAATTGTTGTATTGATAAATAGCGGAACGGCATCTGCTCCGGAAATTCTGGCGGGAGCTCTGAGGGATAATAAACGCGCCATCATAGTTGGCACTAGATCGTTTGGGAAAGGGTCTGTTCAGAAGGTTATACCACTGTCGGAGAATACAGCCATGAAACTTACGATTGCCAAGCATTATACTCCGAGCGGTGAGTGCATACAGGCGAACGGCATTACGCCAGACATAGAAGCGGATTACGCTATCATAAAAAAACCGGAAAACCTTTTTGTTGTTAGGGAAGAGATTCTAACTAATGCTCTTGATGCGGATAAAAAGGATAAAAATAAAAAAGCCACGGAGGAAATGAATAAAAAGACCTTGGACTCTCTCAATAAAAAGAAATCCGACGATAAAAAAGAAGAAAATGATGAAGATAATACGGAAGATATCTATAGAAAGGCACCACTGAGTGAAAAAGTCCTAAGGGACTTTCAGCTGAGCAAAGCTTTTGATACCATAAAAGCAGTTGAGAAATTTAAATCAATGAGTGGTAGTGTAACGGTTGAGAAATTTAAATCAGTGAGTAATAGTGCGAATGAAAAGAAATCATAAACTAGTTTTTGCTTGGTGTGCTTTTGCTTTTTGTATAATTGCTTTTCTGATCGTTACTAGGATTTATTACGATGATCGCAATGCGCAATCGTCTGGCTATCAGTGTAGAATCCTTATAAACGAGGAGGCAGCCATTGATGTTGAAGAAGATGATCCTGTAAAGCCAATAGCTTCTCCTGAAAAAGCACAAGACTCCGATAAATTGCCAAGAGACAACATCAATCTTTTCTATGAAAAGGTCAAATATGGATATGTTCCAAAAATCTCTCCGGACGGCGATAAGATTCTTGATGTGTATGCAGCAAAGTTCTCCGAAAGTGGCAAGAAAAAAGCATGTCTGATAATATACCTTGATAACAACTCCGTTGAATTCCTGAATCACGCTCTCAAAATGTTGGAGACACGTAAGGTCACTTTTATTGTGCCGCACAATCTCGACAAAATCACTGATGTCGTGAAAACCATATCTGAAGCCGGGCATGAAGTCTTTCTGCAAATTCCAATTCAGTCGCCAGTCTTGGATAATTCCAAAAATGACTTTATTGCTCCCTTTTTAGCCAACTCCAGTAGTGAAGACACACTGGATAAATTGCTCCGTCTATTGACGGTTTCAAAGTATATCATTGGCATCGCCAATACGTCTTCCACTTTGCTGACGAAGTCCAAAAATGACATGTCGGTTATTCTAGATGAGCTTTCTCGGAGAGGACTTGCGTTTCTTGATCTGGAACAGACAAATGATGTTTTGGATGTGTTATCCGGAAACGATGGCGTTATACACGCGAATGCCTCTATTGTGTTCGAAGCAAAATCTGCATTAGAAATTCCAGACAATGAAGATGTGAGGGTGTTTTCGCTGCATCTTGATAAGTTGCGAGATTTCCTAATAGCTGCATCAAAACACGAGGATTACGCTGTTGCTCCAGTCAGTACCTTGCTAAGGAAGAAGTGATATGGAAGCAATCTATAGAAAATGTGCGGCGATTTTTCTAAAAAAATCAGACTTGGTGTTTGCCGGAGAAAGAATTGATACGCCGGGAGCATGGCAGATTCCCCAGGGAGGAGTCAATCCAGGCGAGGAGTACTTTGATGCTGCAGTGCGTGAATTGTACGAAGAAACCGGTATTCGATCGGTAAAATTACTGGCATACTCAGGCAACATATACAAGTATAATTTTCCGGAGGAAATAAAAGCTTCCATGTCTAAAAAATGTGGAATAGAATACGCAGGACAGGGAGTTAAGTTTTTCCTCATAGAATTTACAGGAAACGACGATGAAATAAATTTGCAAGCGTCAGAGCCTCAAGAGTTTTCTCGATGGAGATGGATGTCAGTTGCGGATGTGCTTGAATCCACTGTGGAATTCAAAAAAGAAACGTTCACGAAAGCAGCGATAGATCTTGGCGTTTGCTCCAACGGCATTAATGGCTTTGCATCCAGTTGAAAGGTATGCCGATTGTGCTCGCGATGCTGAAGAGCTGAATTTTTGATTTCATTCAAAAAAAATGACTTTTATAAAAGAATAGGCATTGACATTTTGGTGCGCAACGCTTACTATATGCCAATTATTTTAATTGGAGATTGTACTATGAAGAAAATTATAGGGATTTGTTGTTTTGTGTTGTCAGTTGCTGGTTTGGAAGGAATTCAACGCGCGCAAGTAGCCAGTTTTTGGAATAACGCCAGCGTGATAGACGCGCTCTGTAGCGTGGCCGAAAACCCAAACCCGCTAGCTTCTGAAAAGCAAATAAAATACCTAAGCGTCGGAGAAAGCCACGGGTGCCAAGCGGATTGCGCGCACCTGACTACCCCAGAATACAACCGCGGAGAACTCCACTACATCACTAGTCGGTTCGCCCACGCCCTAGTTGTCGATGGTATCCTGGTTATCTCGGCACTTCCGTCGTACCTGCCTACCCTGGTAAATACCTTGAACAAAGACCCATTCTTGGCTTCGCGGGACCTTAAGGTGCAATGGACGAAACCGGTCGCGTTCGTGGACGACAGAATGGGCACGTACGGGGAAGTTCATGCGTTTATACGTTTGCGCACAGTACCTGCGGACACTGCCGGTAGCGACAGCGAGACCACTCCTAAGCACGCACCGGCCACCACGGGCGTTTCATAAAATTTTTTAAATATTTTAGATATGAGAAGAGAGGGGTAAACAATTTTGCTAGAAAGAGGTAGAATTAATACGTTTTACTATCGGAGGCTAGAAGTGACAGCAAAAGAGAAATTTGAAACCATTGAAGATCCAAGGCATCAAAGCTATGTAGAGCACAAACTTT
>BNWK01000007.1 GCA_025998775.1 Alphaproteobacteria bacterium
TGAGATTTGTGCTACATAAAAGAGGTATACGAAATTGAGTATACGGTTGCAGGCATGACTAGTTGGTTGAAAAGTCACGGTTTTTCGTTTATAAAGCCGCGTCCAATGCCGGCGAAAGCGAATCCAGTTGAGCAGGCTGCGTTTATAGAAGAATACAAAAAGCTGAAAAAAGAGATTCCAGAAGGCGAACCGATGCTATTTTCTGATGCAGTTCATCCGACGATGGCAACGAAAATGGTGATTTTTGGAGAGAGAGTTGATAAGGCATTGCAATCTCAAATGGTAAGTAAATTTTTACTTTGAGAGGAAACGATTGAGTTATAACGCTTATTCATATCGGATAGCATTTTATAAATTTCTTCAACTACAAATGACGATTGACGATAGATACGAGAAAAAAGATAGTTATATCGGTTAAGATATTTTGTCGCAATTCAGCGAGCTTTTTCTCTGTACTGACGTCTTCTTTTGATTTACAATCCTTTTTGTGCGGTTTCGATCGCATATTGGTCTCCTCATGGTTAAATTAAATTATTCACCTATTCTGGAGACATTTCACTTTCTTTGCAACTAAAAATATATACTCGCTCTATTTTCAGCCGGTCTGGCCCGTCTCATATCTTTCTGAACTTGGACACACGCCACAAAATACCTTACGCTCTCATGAAATCAAATCGCTGAAAAACGGCTAAAACCTCATCATCTTTTCCTGTTTGAGTTTGGTTTTTATAACTTCCATTGCGGCTGTGTAGCGATCTTCTACTGATAGCTGGTTCATAACTTTCGCAAACATTTGCTTTTGTTCGTTTGTTTTTTTGGGATCTTCAAGAATGGAAACTGCATGGTGAAAAACATTCTGTGCTGTACAGTCGTTTTGCAATAATTCCGGTACAACATTTTGTTTTGCAATGATATTTATCAGACATACATTTTCTATTTTCAGAAGAAACTTTACAATCAAGTAGGTAACAAACGATGTCTTATATATGATAACAGCTGGAAGACCTGTGCGCGCCAGTTCCAGTGTAACCGTACCGGAAGCTGCTACCGCAAGATCGGATGCATAATATGCCAGAACCTTCAGTGATTTTTCTTTGATTACAATTGGCCGCTGCTGCCAATTCACAGTAATCGACTCAACGGTTTCTTTCAAGGATTCTGTTGTTGGTATTATGAACTTCACCCGTCTATATCTTGCAACCATTAGGTTAGCGAATTCCTCTAGAATTGGCAAATGCTTGGAGATCTCTGCCATTCGGCTGCCGGGCAGTAGCACAATCAACTTTGTATCGTCTGACAATCCCAGCGCGTCTCTAAAATCTTCTATGAAAAAATCATCTGGTTTTTCAAAATCTGAATCTAATGCAATCGGATGCCCAACAAAGACCGTCTCAAGCCCGTGTTTAACGAACAATTCCGGCTCAAACGGCAATAAAACCAGCAGCTTATCTATAAATTCATGCATAGATTTCGCACGCCATGCTCTCCAGGCCCAAACCGGAGGAGCCACATAATGAATTATTGGCGCTTGCAACACACGTAGTGTCTGTGGTACGTGCGTTTTATCATTATTTGATCCAACGTCACGTTGTTTTTTTATTTTCCTATTAACTCTGTGGGTAAATCCAGATGAATCGATGGTAATTATCACGTCAGGATCGTAAATGAAAACAGCATCTACAGTTTTGTTTATCAATCTTTTTATGCGGAAAATTTTTCCGATTACCTCGACAATTCCCATTATCGATAACTCGTTGATGGAAAACAGCTTTCTTAGTCCTGCTTTTTCCATGCAAGGACCACCAATTCCAAAAAACTCAACGGAATCGTCGCATCGTGCTTGTAGCGCATGCGTTTTATCAGTATCGGATCCAATGTCACATCGGTCGCATATCTTGCGCAAATCTTCCATCAATCTTCCACCAAGATAGTCGCCAGACGCTTCACCGGCAATTATAAAAATTTTTTTCATATCTACTTTTGGTTGGTATAATAAAGCTACGCAAACAATCTCATACTAATAATAAAACACGTGTGGTGCAACCTCTTACAAATAACCAATCGGAATCGCCCTGACTCTTTCGGTGACAAAAGAATAATCCTGTGCTAAACAAACCACAAATCCGTTTTCATACCCTGATGAATAAGATGTTAAAACATCGAAATTCCTAATATCTGATTTATCAGGAACAGTTTTCTTCTTTATTTCGATTGGAATTAATTGCCAGTTATTTTCTATTATTAGATCTATTTCTTTCTGGTCTTTATCTCGATAAAAAAACAGCGGAGCTCTTTTTCCATGAAACCAAAATGATTTCAAAATCTCCGACACCACATACGTCTCAAAAATAGCGCCGTTCATGGCTCCGGATTCCAGAGCTTGATATGTCTGCCAGTTTGTAAGATAGCAGGCCAAGCCAGTATCCAGAAAATATATTTTCGGCATTTTCGTCATGCGATTCGTTAGATTCGCATAATAAGGCTCCAGCAAATAAATAATTCCAGATGTTTGCAATATTGATAACCAGGATTTTACAGTTGGACTCGATACTCCGACATCCCTTGAAATATCCGAATAATTAAGCAGTTGTCCAGTCCTTGCCGCGATAGCTCTCATAAATTTCAAAAATGTAAGCTCATTGGAAACGGCTCCCAAATCTCTCACATCCCGTTCTAGATATGATTGGACATAGGAATCGTAAAACATCTCCCAATCGATATCATCAGAACAGACTAAATCCGGACTGCTACCTCTCCAAATGATTTTGTAAAGATCCATAAGGTTTATCTTCATGGGTTGACAGTTTAATACAGACTGCGTATCCAAAAACACATTTCCAATGGAAAAATCGAATTTTTCTTGTTGAGAAAATCCCTGTAATTTCAGTATCGCAATGCGTCCGGCAAGACTTTCCGACACTCCTTTCATTAGATGAAATTGCTGCGAACCAGTAAGCCAATACATGCCTTTTTTCTTCTGTTGATCAACCTGAAGCTTAATTGATGAAAAAAGATTGGGAGCATACTGAACTCCGTCGATAAAAACAGGAGGCTCGTACTTCTGTAGAAATAGGTCCGGATCTTCAATCGCCATTTTCCTATCGGCAAGATTATCAAGAGTAACATATTTTCTGTTTGAATCACAATTCTGCAATACAGTTGTCTTACCCACCTGACGCGGACCAGTCAGCATAACTACAGAAAAATTATTGCTGGCTTTTTTGATCGTTTCTTCTATAGTTCTTTTTCTGTACATATCCCGACTATCTTAAAGTATAACTTTAAAATAGTCGGTCTTTTCGAAAAACACAAGAGCGATCTCATTACTCTCTCATTTATAATAAAAAAGATAAAACATATTTATATTTCTTGAAAAAACAAAACATATGCCATGTTTTATTTGCGAGTAAATGATTCTTGTTGATAGATCTCGATGGCTACCGAATGGAAGTTGCTGCATATCGTGAGTTGTTATTGAGGAGCCGAATTAATCTTGCGGCCACAGCAAATCTACTGGCTTTTGCAACTGGTTCTGATTGGGCCAAAAACTAAACCGTTCTAAAACTTTTAGGATTTTTTCCCTGTCTTTTTTGGCAAAAATAACAATGATAGTGTCGGCTGCCATTGCGCCGCATCCTTTGGCCGCTAATATTTCCTTTGTTTTCAACAATTGATTCACGAGACTGCGAGTTCTGTCCGTGACAAGGCCCATTTTATCTAGAGAACAAAAAAAATCCATGACATTTTTTATCAGCATATCGGAATCGTTGCGGATAAAACTATTGCGTATATTTTCGACAATGACATTTAGACCAGACACGTCAATGGAAGGCAATTGCTGCAAATGCGTATGGGTCTCTACCTTTATACCAGTTTTGAATATAATAAAATCCAAATCGCGGAAGTTCCAGTCCATATGTTCAATGCTATTACTGGCGCTGTTAAAATATATGTGCCGATTTTCCTGTTGTGCTATACAATCTGCCCCGCTTGGCCCTACGGATTGCCCACAATAACTTCTATATTCGGTAAGAAACGAATCCGAATTCCAGACTGCGTCCGTCAATTTTCGATACAGCTGATGCAGCAATACATATTGTGCACTTGACGCCCCAAATCCACCAGTTCCATTGTGGGGATCGATAAAACTTATCCGCAGATTTCTAAAAACATCTCTATGATTTAGGAAAAACGAAAATGCCGGAGAATGCTCACATATTCCAACAAGAAATGTACAGTCGCTGTGCTCCACAGTCAATTTGAACTCGGGATCTGTAGTCAGCACAACAGCGCCGCCACCAAAAAGCACAGCATACTCACCAACTAAAAACGTCTTGCTTTTCGTAGAAAAAATCATTGGCAGAAGATAAAACATCTGGCTCCTCGGGACGGGATCGAACCGCCGACCCAGTGGTTAACAGCCACTTGCTCTACCTCTGAGCTACCGAGGAACATCAACACAGATATAAATATCAAAAAAACCGAACGATTGCTAGTAGTATGTTTTTTATTTTTTTATCTTTTCCACAGAAGCTTTCTAGATACAGCGTTCCCAAACATGCGAATCGGTGCGCGGTTGACGCCAGCAAACCGAAGTCTTTTGTGCCATATGTAAAATGCGCTACTGTAGCTATTCGGGCTCTAGTTCCGCTTACTTATGGCGAAGTACCGGCGGAATTTCGGATATGGCACAGAATCTCATCTGCTTGTATCTCGTAATCGGACCTGTTTTTAATCTCATTTAAAACTCCAATCACTACTAAAAATTGTTGGAATCTTAACATATTTTTAACATTTCAAAAACCATGGGGGTAGTAAGTTTTTAACTCTTTTTATAATTATATTGCAAAAGAGAAGCTGTACAATAAGCTATACATGAAGCCCTGAGAGCTCTTAATGGTTGCGATAATTTCGCTAAGGCCCTGGGTTTTGTTAGCGATAGACGTAAAATATTGCTTGATAGCTTGCTTAAGGACATTGTATAGTTATATGCATAAAATATGTATAAAAGATGATATGCATTGCGCATTCATATTTGTACGATTTCTTAATTTGGAGAGAAAATTATGAGTAATGTAATTAATAAGCTATTGTGTTCTGTGTTAACTGCAGGTGCGATGATTGGTGCAGTTGGACGTGCCGAAGCCATTAAGCTTAGAGGAAATCGTGCTGACGCTACGAACGAGCGTGTGGCAACTGTAAAAAATAAATCAGGCCGTGTTTCTGAAGCTCTCAATAATGATCCCAGTGCTCAAGCAGCTTATGCTGTTATGGACAAATATCCTGAAGTTCGTGATGCTTGGTCGACTTTGATAAAAGACTCTGGTTTTCGTAATTCCATTGCAGGTTCTGCGAATGTTGATGATGCTGTGATACAAAATGCTTTGGCGGCTAGCACGGAGCATACCAGCACTGAAGCCGCTTGGGATGTTCTGAATAAAAATCCTGAAGTTCGCAATGCTATATATGTCTTAATGAATAATCCTACAGTTCGTACTGTCTTAAAAACACGCATGACACAGTCGGATAAACATACTAAGTATCCTCTAGACAAATCTAGTGGTAGGCGTACTGTTAGAAATACCGAGTATGAAGATGATGAATGGTATGACGATGATGAATTGTATGAAGATGATGAATGGGACGAACCTGATCTCTGGAAAAAAACTAAGACCGTGAAAAAAGCTAAGTCCGGAACGAAAGCTAAAGCCGCGAAAAAAGCTAAGTCTGGAACGAAAGCTAAGGCCGTGAAAAAAGCTAAGTCTGCGAAAAAAGCTAAATCCGGAACGCAGTCTAAGGCCGTGAAAAAAGCTAAGTCTGCGAAAAAAGCTAAATCCGGAACGCAGTCTAAGGCCAAGAAAAAATCTAAGTCCAGAAAGAAAGCCGCCATCGGGAAAAAAGCTAAGAAGGGCAAGTAAGGTAAGGCCGTGACCATGAAGAAAGTCAAAGGCGTTTAATTCTTGAAAGGCATGCTCAATTTTGTTCTCTTTTTTCTGGATTCTTACGCCACTTCGTGGGGCTGAATGAGTGGTTGCATTACGGGCATTTTTTATAGTCGAGTGAGTTAACGACTACAAAAAAAGACAAAATAACATATTGCTTTTCAGTTCCTTTTGTTGTATATATAGAAAAGGTTCAAGCGCTGGTGCGTTGAGGCCGTTATACTAACAGTTAAGGAGAAAGAATCGTGAATAAAATTAAAGTTATCGCCGCCATTGGTTTGTGTGCTGCTGTGTTGTCGCCGTCGCTAGAAGCTATGGATTATGAAGTTAAAAACGGATTCAGTGGAATGCTGCGGGATGTGGTTCTCAGGCTTTGTAATGTAATGCGGCAAAAACCTGAAAATATTAGAAACATAATTGGAATGTGCGCTGAGTATTTACGATGGAAAACGCACAGTTGTTTCGTGGAAAGTCGCGCTCGACAACTCACCGATGACGCGATCGGGCTGAGTCGGCCTTTAATTCCTCGTATCTTGGAATCTACCGGTCTTGCCCTGCAGCTCCGAACTAGAAAGGACGTTGTGACATTATTGCAATGCTTGGGCGAACCTCGTCTCTGGAACCCAAGAAACGGATACCATACCGATATGGTTACATACTCAGACCTGATGATGACTAATATATCGCCATTGGTACAGCTGATGTTTCGTCTTGGTAAATTGGAAAAACCGGAGCATTTTTTGGAGGATGCAGCTCATATCGGAATGTCGCGAAGAGCACACCCTGCTGACACGGTAACTGGCGCTATGGAGCTGGCCACTTTTTTGGTTGACCACGGTGTGCACAGTGATTACGCTTTATTAATGCTTTGGACCTTCGGGGTAACCTCTAATATTCCCGACAGAGAGACACTCACACTTCGCTTGCAGGCTCATGGTGCGAATATTAACGGCTATAAAGGCTTGGACCAATATCGAGGATGCGGGTATACGAGAAACGTTCTAGATGAGATGTATGATATCCGGGACACACTAGAGGCCGGAAATAAAAAGGTAGTCTCAAAGGAAAGCGTTCCGACTATAGAACGCAACATCCGTTTTCTCGTAGACAAGTGCCGAGCAAAAAGATTTGAGGACTTGCGGCCTGAGGAACAAGAACGCGCACGAAAGGAATATAAGGAACGCAAGCCGAGTGAGGACGCCAAATAGGCGATTATGCCGCGCTTTGTTTGTATTTAGTACGACGTCCTAAAACCACCAGCAAATTGTGCGATTCTTAGCTATCCTTCGTTTGTGAGAGAAAATATGCCGTACAATCGTTCCATTGTCTCGTACATGTGGGATATTGTCACTTTCAGCAGAAGATAGTTTGTGTGGATTTTGGCGCGGAATAGATTCCTGTACTCCGGAATTCCTTAGTTTTCTAATGATTTTCTTAGCAAATGCTAGTATGATGATATCGTTTGATATGGGGTATATCACATGAATATTGTTTTTATGGGGACGTCGGACTTTTCTCTGAAATCTCTGGAAGCTATGCATAGGGAAAAGCTAAATATCGTGGCAGTGTATACGCAGCCTTCCAAACCATATGGCCGGAGTTTAAAGGTCAGGAAATCGCTGGTACATGAATTTGCTGAAAACGTAATGCAGGTGCCGGTTTATACTCCAAAAAGTCTACGTAAGCCGGAGCAGCTGGAAATATTTGCATCGTTGAAGCCGGATCTGGCGGTTGTTTCGTCCTATGGATTGATCATTCCCCAGAATATTTTGGATGTGCCGACTCACGGATTCATCAATATTCATGCGTCGATTCTTCCACGATGGCGGGGAGCCGCTCCCATACAGGCGGCGTTACTGTCCGGCGATAAAGAAACCGGCATTAGCATTATGAAAATGGACGCCGGAATCGATACCGGCGATATAATATCAATAAAATCGCTGGAAATTACGCCTCAAACCAATCATGGAGAATTATCCGAAAAACTTGGCCTAATGGGAGCGGAAATGATTCTGGAGACAATAGCTAATCTCGATGAAAGCCTGGCAAATGCGTACAAACAGCCAGAATCCGGAGTCACATACGCTGCAAAAATCTCGAAAGAGTCATGTCGAATTAATTGGAGCGATCCAGCAGAAAATATTCTGCGACAAATCAAGGCGTTTTCTCCGATTCCGTCCTCCTGGAGCGAAATAAACGGTATGCGCATAAAAATTCTCGATGCGGAACTTTCTTCCGAAGATTTCTCGGACACTCCTGGCACCATACATGAAAAGATGATTGTTTCCTGTGGAAACGGCTGCGTTCGACTTCTGGAAGTTAAACCGGAAGGAAAAAATAAAATGAAGGCCGCAGATTTCATGCGCGGCCACCAGTGCTTGCAGCACATGGGATAATAGCTTCGCCACCAAACTGATTCGCGACGCCGAAATTTAATATTAATAATTTATTTTAAGCAAAATTAGTGTTAATGTTGCAATGGGTAAGATGGTGAGCGGTTTGCATAATTTCATACAGTGGCATGATGGGATGTTATTATCCCCGCAGCATTTTCAGCAATCGGACAGGTATCTCCAGCATATGTTCGGTGTGTTCGGGCTGTCCTGTTACACCTTCTGCTATGGGGTACACGAGCTCAAAGTTGATACGTCGGCGCTGACTTCCGGTGTGATTAGGGTTATGAAAGCGCGGGGAATTTTTCAAGATGGCTATTCTTTCGAGTACGATGCGATGTACGATCATCCGCTGCAGAAGAACCTCATCGAGTATTTCACAAGTCATATGGCTTCGGTAAAGATATATCTGGCCATTCCAGCGAGGAAAGAAGGGAAAAGCGAATTGAGCGGAGATATGGCGCGCTACTATACGGAAGAGGAAATAAATGTAAATGATGAGAATACCGGAGATAATCACATTAACATTCCGGTACTAAAACCAAAGCTGCGTCTGCTGACGGAGAATGAGGTAGATGCTCGCTATTCAAGCTTTCCGATTTTTGAGGTTGAAAAGTCTGCGGATGGTGGAATTGCTGCTACGAATTACATTCCGCCATATATTACGGTGGACGAACATTCTAAAGTATCCGAGATGTGTCGCGAGATTGCACGGCTCATTCGTAGTAAGGTGTCCTATTTTGCCGATAGAAAGGATAATCATGCCCGAAGCGCTACGGACGAATCGTTGTCGTGTCTGCGGCTGCTAATACAGGCTGCTCTGCCACTGGAAGCCATCGTAAAAATCAATGGAGTACAGCCGTTTGAGATATATAAGTGCCTTCTGAATTCCGTATCCAATATTATCGCGGTAAATCCTGCACAGTTGATACCGATGTTGCCGAAATACGATCACAACGACATATTCGAGACATTCAATGCCATGGCGGACTACGCAAAAGGTATTTTGGACGGCATGAAGCATAAATACGAAATCATTCATTTTGTTAAGGAAGGATCTCTGTTTAGCTTGCAGATGAAAAAAGAGTGGCTGCAAAAGGACGAAATCGCCATAGGAATTCAAAAGCCGTTTTCGGCGACAGATACTGATATTCTGAATTGGATATCCGGAGTGCAGATCGCCAGCGAATCCATGCTCCATGTGATAAAAGACAGGAGAATCCTAGGTGCAGAACGCAGCATAATGGAGCGTGGCGCCTATATTACTCAGCCTACCGGTATGACCATTCTAGCGGTAAAAACCCAAAATGCTTACATAAAAGTTTCTGAAAAATTATGCGTGGTAAATGCATCTCCTGTCGTACTTCCGGATGAGGTGATTCTCTATGCCGACTGCTAGTACCAATACACTTGATCTCATAGAAATGTTCGATGAATTTTGTTTGGAGGTATTTGAGAATAGAAATCTTGTAGATGAGAAAAAAGATGAGTTCGATTTCAGAAAAATGCATAAAACAATGTGTCATAACATTAAGAAGTCACTGGAATACGATAAAAACCTATCTTTTCATAAGGAACTGAGGGAAGTTGTCTACATAATGGCAGCCTTTGGAGACGAAATCTTTTTGAATATGGAGTGGATCGGTAAAAAATTCTGGGAAGAGAATATGCTGGAACAGATATTCTTCGGAACTCAGATCGCCGGAGAAGCTATATTCAGCAGAATCGAAGATTTGATCGTCGCAAAGCATACACTTTTTCTGGAAAAAGCCGAAATATACATCAAGGTGCTTCTGCTGGGATTTAAGGGGAGATTTCGCGGAGCAGAAGATGAACATGAGCGGCTCGATGTCTATCGCCGAAAGCTGTTCACTTCAATTTCCAAACACGATATACAGCTGCTGGGGCATGGGGGACACATGTTCAAGAAGCAATACTCCTACACCATTCCAACGATTCACAGAAAACTAATGCCGGATGCTGCCATAATAACATATATTTCCTCGTTTTTTGTGTTTATGTTCCTGATAATTAGTACCGTTGTTTGGATGTTTGAAACAAGAGATCTGGATATATTATTGCATGACATTTCAAAAGTCGCCATTGGAGACAGTTGATGAGTGCTGCTGGAAGTACAGAACCTGCAGCACAACTGGATACCATCAAAGGTGCTGCCGATACTACTGTTAAAGGAATCCAAGGAGCTGCTGATACTGCTATCAAAGGAGGCATGGACGCTCTACAAGGTGGAATGGATGCGATTCATGGAACGATTGATTCTCTAATGAACAGTTTACATTCTGTTCCCAGGGACGTGATTTCGACTATTACCGTGGGCATGATAATAGTTGCGATTTTTCTAATTATAGTTTTCTTCGCACTATGCATTTTCTACATAAACGCGAAACCGGCACCGGTGATACCGAAGAAAAAAAAAGACGAGATAAAAAGCGACGTTTCCAAAGAAAGGGTACGCCACGAAGATCTGCCGATTATATCCGGAAGGGCAGGGGAGATATTGACCCTAAATGGACTAATAAAAGCTGGGCCAGTAACGAAAATGTTCTTTCAGATTATGGAGGTCATCAAAAACAGCACCTACGATTTGCGCTGGAGGTATAAACTTCCGTTTTTCATGTTGGTCGGTCCGGAAGACAGTGGAAAAAGCACCATGATTAATAGCGTGACTCTTGAACATCTAACGGCAGACGGTTCCTCCATAGATCCGCTCTGGAACTTGTATAAGCAGGGAGCTATTTTCGAATTTCCGAGAATGGAAACATTTGAGGATAAAAACAAATTCTGGTCGTTTATCAGTGAGTTGTTTCTGTTTATTCGTCCAAGACGTCCTCTGGATGGAATCATTGTAACGTTGCCGGCCGATATGCTGACATCTGCCGTTGTTAATATCGGAAAACACGCTCAGGAAATGTTCGATAGAATATTTGCATTTCAGCGGGAAGTAAATCTGCGTCTTCCAATATATTTAATCATTACCAAGTCAGATTTAATTCCTGGATTTACGGAGTTTGCGCATTTTGTTGATGATGAGGCGAAGCAGCAGATTTTCGGCTGGTCCAATCCATACTCCGTAGGAAACGCCTTTTCCACATCCTGGGTGCACGAAATTTTCGATACAATTAATGAAGGCATAAGAATAGAGACATTGAGCTTTTCCAAGAAAAAAGTGCTTCACAAAGACGTTGAGATGGCGATTCTTTTCGGAGCGGAATTCGATAGATTGAGAAAACCACTGGCGTTATATCTAAACACGATGTTTCAGTCGCATAATCCAATGGATGGGTTACTTCTGAGAGGTGTGTATTTCGTTGGAAAACAGCAGGAAGTCTTTGCTGCAGATGAGGAATTGTTGCAGCCTATGGCTCTGAGTCCCAAGTCGCTGAATAACATCGATTCCAGTGTCTGTGGTTCCTACAATGATGAGGTTTATTTTGTGCAGGATCTATTCAGTGAAAAGATCTTCATGGAATCCAACATAGCGAATCCCATAAGAATAGATAGCGTGGATCTAAACAGTTCGGCTCTGCGAAATAAGATGATTTTCGCTTCCAGTGCCATAATTCTTTCATTTGGATGGTTTTATGGAAACCACAAGATAAGAATGAAACTAGCCGGATATTATCGTTCGCTGTATTCAGTAAAATCCATGATGGTTAAAATTAAATTTCTAGAAAAGCATGTCCATGGACCGGAGGACCAATATGCCATAAACAAACAAATATCTCATTTGCTACAAAGTATTCCGGTCATAAGCAGATGGGATATGACGTCAATATTTGTTCCACAGTCGTGGTTCTCAAATATATACACGGAGGTAATGGACGCGTTTGGATTGGTGTTTGATTCCGTTGTGGTGAAAGCCATGTACATTGACCTCAACATGAATGCAAAAGAAATTGCAACAAGGCCACAAATTGAGAATCTAGGTGATAGCAAAGACATATTTGCCATAAATTCGTTCAGTAGCTTTCTTGCACTTTTGGAATTCTCTAAAAAAGTTTCTACTCTAAAGAGGATAAGCAGTGAATATAATGACATACGACAGCTGGAAGACAGAAAAAGTGTAATAGACATAACAAACACCATATTTAATGACAAATTTGATATAACAGATGAGGTTAAAACCCGTCCTCCGAACAAGAAACTCATGCCTCCCAAGTTTCGTTTAGACGCATTTCAGGTACCCATCGAAAATAACCTCGAGGCTTTATTTTCGTTGTTTTTGGACGAGGTTTTCAGCGATACCATCGATAAAATATTCCGAACTGTTGCCAGCGATATAGATCGATTAATGTCTGTTTCCAAAAATGCAGCCGTTAATTTTACCACGCGTGATTTGGCCAAACTTTATCAAAAGACGGAGCTGATTTGCGATATTCTCAAGAACAAAAATTTTCTATGGATATCGGCTGAGAAATTCTCTCCCACACAAAAATATGTGGATATGATGAACACGTTTGGAGCATCTGGGGTCATCAGTAAAAATTGTATGGCAAGTCTGACAAAGGCGGCTGAGGTAAGATTCAGTAAGTTTAAGGATAACCTGAGAGAATATAAAACGCATCTTACGGACAAGCTTTTGTCAAACGTTTTGGACGCACCATCGGAAGGTCTTCAAAATTTGCAAAAAGAGCTGAGTATCATGTTGGGATTACCGTTCATATGCGCTGTGCCACCGTCTACTTTCATAACCGAGGTTATGGAAGATAAAATGCTCATCTGGGATCTCAAGAAACTGCAAGAGCTATCTGGTTTGATGGATAAATATTACGAATTTATGGGAACCATGCCGGCCGAAATACGTCCCCAGTATTTTGATATGTACAAGACAGTAGCGAGGAAGTGCTTCTTTCCAACTGTTCATTCCATTGTGGGAAGCGCTGAGCTCATGGACGATATGCCACTTGGAAAATCAAGAGGTATGCTGGAAGATGCCTACAAACGTCAGGCGGATAATATTAAAAGTGCTACGATCATGATAACGAAAGTCATAAAATTTCTAGATGAAATATTTCAGGAAGATAGCATACAGGACTTTGGATTTTTAAACATGATAACTTCCCACTATACAACTCTCCTGGAGAAAATAGATGCCCTCTTCAATCTTGAAACCCCATATTCTTCTGGAGATGCGTTGTTTGATGGTTGGACGGGAGATTCGAATCCTAGATATCTAAATATAAGCGAAGAGGAGGCACTGAAAAAATATCTGTCATCTCAATTTTCGAGAATAAAATTTTTGGCGAAGGATTTAGCGTCACCGATAGTCGAACTGCTGTCTGTGTCATATATTTCTGAGAAGGTAAAGCGCAAGGATCTAATCGATAAATGGAACGCAATAATAGCCAGTATTAATGATTACGAACTGCAAAAACCAGGCAACTCCATCGCTGCTTTGGAGGCATTTGTATCTGATACACTCAAGAAAGTTTCGCTGGAATCTTTCGATCAGCAGGGAGAAATAAAAGGATTTTCGGAAACCGGCGGCGATTTCTTCATAGAAAGACGATCTAACGTTGCAAAGGCGCTTTTGTCCAGAGCTGACATTGTGCAATACGAAAAAGCTTCCGTTGCTTATCAAAAAATTACAGATAAATTTAATGCTCTTCTAGCAAACAAATTCCCATTTGGCGATTCCAAAGAGGACGCTTCCTTTACTGACGTGGAGGACTTCGTGAATCTATATGAAAAGAATTCTGGGAATCTTTTGGCGGTGTTCGAGAAAAACAAAGAGGCTCGCCAAATAGATGGAAAAGTAATAGATTTTCTGAATTCCATGAACAAACTAATGCCGTTTCTAAAGACATGGATTGCTCACACTAAAGTCTCAGATCAGCAAAATGCGTCGGTTATGTTTAATGTAATACTTCGCCCTTCTCCGGAGGCGGAAGCTCTAACTGCTTCGGTGATGGAGAGAATTGTGGAAGTAAACAGCAATACCGTCACCGATAATACCAACGTGGCCTTCTTCAATGGTAATAAAGTATCTGCCACATTCAATTGGGTGGGATCCGCTAGCGATAAGCCATACAAAGAAGAAGCTAAGGGGAATTTGTCCATAAACGGCCCAAGTGCAACGTTTTCCTATCAAGGCAAGTGGGCACTTTTCCGTATGATTGAGCAGCATAAAATGAATAAAGATACAGAATACCCAAATGGAGCTATGCTGGAATTTGATGTCCCGGTTGCAGATACGAAAAAGCCTCATACGCTTCTCACGACTAAAATCATAATGAAAGTCACTCCAATGGCAAGAAATGGCGATAAATTAGAACCAATCAGCTGGCCCGTTTTCCCCTCTTCCTGTCCTATGTTGCACAAGCCGAAGCCAACGTGACGGTGGTTGCACCATGAGCTTGACCCACTACTTTTATTTGGTGATTTTTGAGCGTTTTTCTAACCTTTTTGTAGTATTATACCAGCTCAATTCTTTCCAATCGTTATCGTGAGCATCGAAAATTAATCAAAATCGTAAAAAGAATCTCCACAAAGGATCGAAAACAACTCAGAATGGCAAAATTCTTGATGCAATCCGAGAAAGGCTAGCCTTGCTTTTGCACATATTCGACGATTGAAGTAATGCAATTCCTGAAATACCAGAGAAATATGCTCTACAAAAGTAGTGGGTCAAGTTTAGCTTGCGGTGCCCTCCATTGCATCTATTTCTGTCAACTCAGTAAGGATATTTTGTCCCAATGTTAAGCAGTTCCCACTCGATTTCAGATGTTCTAAATGCTTCATTACTCAGGAGATCGATTTTTATGCCTTCAGATGCCTTTATGTCCAATGATTCCCATAACATGCTAATCATTCCAGCATTGTATGCGTATTCTCTCTCAAATGCCATGATTTTCGAATCGTTAAACACGAAGTCCGGCCAGTTTTTCTGTTGCCACATCCATTTCATGAGTTATAGACTCCATTTCTATAACTCACAAAATGCCACATTCATGAGTTATAGATAAGTTTTTGCAAGACTCACGCTTTCTGCGTCGCTGCTTTCCGAAATGTATCATATGTCTTATATAGTGGGTTGCATTAACTGGAACCTCCTGCAATAATGGGTGCATTATTGTATTCATTTGGAGGTTATTGATGACTGTATCGAGGGAAGATGCTTTGAAGGTGTCACATCTTGCTAGAATAAGCATAGATGATTCGAAGATCGATGAATTGTGCAATAATCTCAATAGGATATTGAGTTTTGTGGAGCAGTTAAATGAAGTTGATTGCTCCCAGGTGGATGATACGTTGCAATACATTTCCAGTATGCACGAGCGGGATGATGTTGCAAAGCCGAATAATCCGGCGCTGGTGTTGGCGAACGCTCCCGCTAAGGAATGTGATATGTTTGTAGTTCCTAGGGTTGTCGGATAGTTTCAAAAAGCAATTAAGAGAGAAAAAGTCTATGGAAAAGGTTCATATGACTCCGGAGGGGTTTAAAAATCTAGAAGATGAATTGAAAAATTTGAAATTCGTCGAGCGTCCTGCAATTGTAAATGCAATATCGGAGGCGCGCGCTCTTGGTGATCTCTCTGAAAATGCTGAATACCAGTATGCAAAAAATAAGCAGGGTTTTATAGAGGGGCGCATAAAGGAGCTGGAGTCGAAGTTATCTCGAGCCGAGGTGATTGACATAACAAAGCTGAGTGGTACTTGTGTCAAGTTTGGAGCAACCGTGACTATCTATGATAACTCTTCCGAAAGCGAGACCACCTATAAAATAGTGGGAATCGACGAATCAGATATAAAAAAGAAGCGTCTTTCCATTGAATCTCCACTGGCAAAAGCTCTCATAGGCAAAAACGTTGGTGATGAAGTAAAGCTAACAACTCCTTCGGGCGTTAAGGAATATGAGATTATAGACGTAAAGTATAAGTAGTTTTCGTTGGAATTGAGGAATGTATGTTTGATTTGTCCGGTAAAGTTGCTTTGGTAACTGGTGCAACAGGTTCCATAGGAAATGCCATCGCGAGAACTCTGCACAAGATGGGAGCAACGTTGGCTGTCTCTGGAACTAGACTTGATAATCTCGAACACCTAGCGCGTGATTTATCGACGAGAGTCCATTTATTCGCTTGCAATCTAAGCTCAGTCGGCGCCGTTGAGGAGCTTGTCCCAAATATCGAGCGCGTTTGTCAGAAGGTTGATATCTTGGTCAACAATGCCGGAATAACGCGAGATAGTCTGATCCCAAGAATGTTGGACGAGGCTTGGAATGACGTTATGATGGTCAATCTTGAGGCGCCATTTAGACTTATGAGAGCGGTTTCCCGAAGCATGATAAAGGAGAGATGGGGGCGCATTGTCAATATATCGTCCATTGTGGGAGCGGTCGGAAATCCTGGACAGGCGAACTATGCTGCGACCAAGTCTGGCCTGTTTGGACTATCAAAATCGGTGGCTCAGGAACTTGCCCGCAGAAATATCACAGTGAATTGTATTGCACCTGGATTCATTGAATCTCCAATGGTAGAGCAAATTCCAGCTGCACACCGCGAGCATCTGGAAAAGAGTATTCCTACCGGAAGAGTTGGAACCCCTGAAGAAGTTGCGGCGGCCGTTGCGTTTCTGTGTACCAAAGAAGCGTCCTACATAACAGGACATGTGCTCCACGTAAACGGCGGAATGGCAATGATATAGATAGGTCTTGTAAATTATAATTGTTAGAGAGGTTGTTTTGGGTAAAATTGTTGCACTTACCGGCGATAGGCCTACGGGAAAGCTTCATTTGGGGCATTTGGTTGGATCATTGAAAAGCAGAGTGGAGTTACAGGATACTTATGATCAGTACATAATGATTGCTGATACTCAGGCTCTTACTGATTACTTTGAAAATCCGCAGCGGGTTGTCGATAACATTATTGAAGTTGTCTCCGATTATCTAGCGGTTGGAATAGATCCTAACTTATCAACAATTTTTGTGCAATCGCAAGTGCCGGCGCTTTGTGAATTGACCATGTACTATATGAATTTGGTTACGGTATCTCGACTAGAGCGTAATCCAACCGTTAAAGCAGAATTGGCTCAGAAGGATTTTGGAAAGGCCGTTCCAGTTGGATTCTTCTGTTATCCAATCAGTCAGGTGTCTGATATAACAGCATTTAAAGGAGAAATTGTTCCTGTTGGAGAGGATCAGTTGCCTATGATAGAGCAAACAAACGAAGTCGTGCGTAAATTCAATAGACTGTACAATACGCAGTGCCTCAAGGAAGCTACAGCATATCTCACTAAAACCAAAAGACTTGTGGGAATAGATGGAAAAGCCAAAGCAAGTAAATCATTGAATAATGCAATATTTCTCAGTGATTCTCCGGAGGTCATAAAAGAAAAAGTATATTCGATGTTTACAGATCCTAATCACCTAAAAGTGTCTGATCCGGGGAAAGTAGAAGGGAACGTTGTTTTCGAGTATCTGGACGCATTTCATCCGGATGCTGAAGAAATATCATCGTTGAAAGCAAAATATCAAAAGGGTGGCTTAGGTGATACAACGATAAAATCTCTGCTAAACAATGTGTTGCAGGATCTTTTGCTTCCTATGCGCGAAAAACGAATATCATTGAAAAAAGAAGATCTCTTCGACATATGTATCGAAGGAACTAGAAAAGCAAGAGGCGTTGCAGAACAGACACTGAGTGAAGTAAAATCTTCGATTGGCATAGATTTTTTTGAAAAACGCGATTTCTACTTAAAAAATCACTAAAATGGCCATGGAGGTCTATTGATTTTTGCGTAAAAACCGTTCAGACTCTGAAACGTGGTGATATGGAGATTGTTATGAATAAATCTGAGCTGATTGATGCGATCGCTAAAGATAGTGGGCTTACGAAGTTGGATTCTGAAAAAGCTGTAAATTCGCTTATAAGTGCCATGCAAGACGCTCTCAGAAAAGGGGACGATGTGACCCTCGTGGGTTTCGGAAGTTTTACTGTTAAATTGACTGCCGGAAGAAGTGGACGAGATTTTAAAACTGGCGAACCTATTGATATACCTCCTCGGAATTCTGTTAGGTTTAAGCCTGGAAAGAATCTTAAAGAGTGCGTTAATTAAGGCAATATCGTTCGGAGGCGCTTGTGCATTTTTCACGGCGCCATCTGTTTTTATAGTTATGTGTTTTTTGGAGTTATGCTCTTTTCCTTAGTGTGAGAGATTGTTGTATGAAAAAGCTTTTTGTTTGTTCATTGTTATTTTTTTCAAATGTGTTTTTGGTTGCGGCACCTTCTGATAGTGATAGTGATAGTGATGTGTCGGCTGATGCCGCGATCAACACAGATCAATCTGCAGAGAGTTCGGCAGATACCAAGAACAACGACGAATTCATTGAGTTATCAGAGCCAGAACGAACCGTGAGTGGAGCTTACTTCGGAATTGGAGCCGGTTGGTCTAGAATATCGCATAAACTACAAAACGTAAAATCAGGACCGGTACGGAGTGCTGATGACAAGAAAGAAGACATTCCTGGCTTCAGCCGTTCTGCTAATCAGTATGATGTGTCGTTGATCGCTGGATTTGGTGCGCCGTTTTACGGCAACTGCTATGCTGGTATCGAGTTTTCGATATTTAAGCGACTGGGAGAACGAAATTATCGTCCGAAGGATACTGAAATAGGTTTGAAGCATCCTTCTATAATCGGAATGGATATGGATGTTAGGCTTGGTTATCTGTTTCCTGAAAGTGGTAACCTAATATACGCAACAATTGGCTTTGCGCGCGCTCTTGGCAGAGTGACGTTCCTTAAAAACAACCAGGGAGACACCGATGAAGTTTCTTTTGGTTCGTTCTATCCGACGTTTGGATTCGGTGTGGAACATAAAATGAATCACAATTGGAACATTAGAGGTGATTTCCGCATATCGCTGACTTCAGCAGATGACCGTAAACTTTATCGAACAAAAGAACAGGAGTCCAAATTCGACGCGAAACCTAGCCGGTGCGCGTTTAGAATATCTGTGACTAGAAACATATAGAATATATGTTTTTTTTAATAAAATCGTAATATATGTGTATCATAATTTCAAATTATGATTTGCGTTATAAAAATGTTTCGCATCCTTGTTTTTTTGCTGGTGAGTGGCATTGCTGTCGCTACTCTTCAGTGGAATGTGTATGCTTATTACGATTCGGAAGATGATGAGGAAGAAGAAGATGAACTTTATTCTAAAGTGGGACGCGAAGTAGAGCGACACATGGCCAATAGTGGTATTCGCAGAAAAGGAAAAAAGCAGAAAAAAAAAGATGAGGAAGATGAAGAAGATGATGGGGATGACGAAGACGACGATGATGATGACGATGATGACGATAACAAAAAAAAATCATCTGATCGCCTCATAGATACAATAGCTACCATAGGAAGTCAGATTTTTTCTCAGGACGATGATAAAGATTCTGAAGACAAGAAATCATCTAAAGAAGAAGATGATGAAGACTCCGATCGGGAAGATAGCAAAAATTCCAGAAATAAGAATTCGTCTCGGGAAGATCGAGAAGAAGATGAAGCAGCTCGGGAAGATGACGAAGATTCTAGAAACAAGAGCTCGTCTCAAAAAGATCAAAGAAGTTCTAAAAGCAAGAATTCATCTCGAGAAAATCTAGATGAAGAAGAGTCTCTCGAAGAACAAGAGGAAGAAGATGCATCTCAGGAAGGTGGCGAAGATTCTGAAGACGGAAATTCTTCTAAGAAAAATCGAAGCTCTAAACGTATTAGAAGATCTCGTAAAACAAAAACTTCTCGGAAATCTCATTCTTCAAAAGTAAAACATAAAAAGTCACGGCGCTCTGGCACTAACAAAAATTCCGTAAAATATAGCAATCACATTGATGGAATTTATACGATAAAAGATGGAGTCAAGGGTATTTCAGTTGGCGCAGGAATAAAAAAGATTTCGAGGCCATCACGTTCGGCCTATCGATATAATGATTATTCTGCCAACAGCCAGTATTCACATCGTAACAATAAATCTATTACCTACAAGATAAAAACATATTCAGACAAAAGTGCATCGTCTTCAGAAGATACTGATCCTTCTATATCCAGAAAGCATACGGTAAAAATCGGATACACTGGCAAATAATTGAGAAATGCTGAAAGTTTTTATGAATTTGAATACCGAATCGACCATAAAAACCCAGGGGAAGGCGAATCTAGGCTTTTATGACAAGCTGCACATTTTGTTTTGCAATAAAAATATATGCAATTAAATAAAAAAAGTTGTATGTTTTTAGCTTTTTGTTAACATTTTTATTGTTATAATAATGGTTATTAACTAGAGGTAAGATTATGAAGAAATACTATTTGTCTTATGTTGCACTTGTTGCTCTGTTTTTGGGAGTCTGCAAAAATGCAACATGCTTAAGTCTTCTCAAAGACGCGGCCCAAACAGCGGCAAGCGCAGTCAAAAATGCTGCCTCAGAGGTAGGCAGTGCGACCGTAACAGCTGCCCAAAATGCAGGCAGTGCGGCGGTCAATGCTGGGGCAAAGAGCGTCACCGACAAAATCGGCGGACAAGGCACAAGCGGACCGGCGAAAGAAACTGAGGTAGAAGAGAAGACGGATAAAGAGAAGGAGGTCGACAAAGAAAATAAGACGGATGGGAGCCCATCTGCACCCGTAACAAAAAGCGAAACATCAACGTCGGAGGTCAAGACGGCAAAAAGTACAACATCAACGTCGAAGGCTAGCACAAAGTCAAAAAAAACAACGACAAAGAAAAAGACAACGACCAAAAAAACTACGACAAAGAAAAAGACAACAGCAAAGACTAAGAAAAAGAAGGAGCCAAAAAAGAAAAAAAAGTGAAGTGGAATGTAGAATGCGAATAATGGATTAAAAACACCTAAAAACAGAGGAGGAGTGGCCGAAAACTGATTGACAGAGACCGTCCATGATTTTGTAAGAAGAGCAGTAACTTCTTAAATTGAATTTGTATAGCGAAGCAGAAAACGCCGGTCCGGTCGGATAATTGATAAAAGACAGTGCGTATGGTAGTATCTGCCAGTTATGAGTTGAAGGAAATTTGCAAACATGGAATCAGATGTTCTAATAATTGGTAGTGGTCCTGCAGGCTATACTGCCTCTGTTTATGCAGCAAGAGCTGGACGAAAAACAAGATTAATTGCCGGATCGCAGCAGGGAGGACAGTTAATGATTACCTCCTTTATAGAAAATTATCCTGGTTTTATGGATCCCATTTCTGGTCCAGAGCTAATGGATCGCATGCGAGAGCAATCGGAAAAAGTCGGAGTGGAAATCGCTCAGGATGTCATATGTGACGTTGATTTTTCAACAAATCCACTTAAATGCATTGGCGAATCTGGAACAGTTTACGAAAGTAAATCCGTAATAATCGCTACCGGAGCCAATTCGAAATGGCTTGGAGTTCCTGGCGAAACAAAATACCGAGGTACCGGTGTGTCTGCCTGCGCTACCTGTGATGGATTTTTCTTCAAAAACAAGGAAGTCGCCGTTGTTGGTGGTGGTAATACCGCTCTGGAAGAGGCCATCTTCCTGACAAATTTCGCAAAGTCCGTAACGCTAATACACCGCCGAGATACCCTTAGGGGCGAGAAACTAATGCAGAAACGTCTTTTGGAAAATCCAAAGATAAAGGTTATATGGAACACCACTGTTGAGGATATCATCGGAGACGGAAATAGAGTGACTGCACTACAGCTGCAGAATGTCAGCGACAATTCAGTCTCTGAAATGCCAATTGACGGCGTTTTCATAGCCATAGGTCATCAGCCGGCAACATCTGTATTTGCAGGAAAAATAGAAGTAGATGAAAATGGTTACATAATCACTAAAGACAGAACCAAGACATCCGTCGTCGGAGTTTTTGCCGCTGGCGACGTATGCGATCCCATATATAGGCAGGCCATAACATCTGCTGGACAAGGATGCATGGCAGCTGTAGATGCTGATAAATTTTTATCTGTTAACTATTAGACCAATTCTCGTTGTTAAATATCCATAAGGCATTAAAAAGAGTTGCCATTATTGCTATGATCGCGTTATGAAACAGTTTTGAGGTGGTAAATGTCAAGGAAATCTGGTTATGTGAGCGTTGAGCTGGAGAAAGCAGCAGTGGTGAGTTGAAGCAATTAGGAAGCTCTGTGTTGGTCTCTAGAAAGTTGGAAGCAATAATAGCTGCAAGCATCGTAATTTAGCGGAGCGGCTTTTGGGATTTAGGGTAAGTTCTTCTTCCGACGGAGTTATCGGTTTTTTGTTGAGTAATATAAACGGAGAATCTTTGGGGAAAGACATTTCTTTGAAGAAGAGTTTTACGATCCTATCCTCCAGAGAATGGAAACTGACCACCAGAATTTTTCCATTTGGTTTCAATAGGTTGATTGAATCGGCTAGAACTTTTTCCAACTCTTCTAGCTCCTTGTTAACAAAAATTCTTAGAGCTTGAAATGTTTTCGTTGCCGGATCGATTTTTCCTCTTCGACTAATGCAGTTTCTTATGACGTTGGCCAGATCTTCGGTGTTAGTGATTTTTTTCAGATTCAGTTTTATGTTTTTGGCGATTTTTCGGGAAAAATGTTCCTCTCCAAATTTGTAGATAATGTCCGCGAGATCTTTTTCCGAGTATCTGTGCATGACGTCCATGGCGGTCTCGTCACATAATCCCATGGACATATCGACGGGACCGGATGATTTAAACGAAAATCCCCTTTCCGGGTCTGCCAGTTGAAAATTGGAGACGCCAAGATCCAACACAACGCCATCACAATCCTCTCTCATTATAGATTTTATGTTACTGAATTTATCGTGAAAAAATTGAAACCTATCGTTGTATTTTTTCTTGAAATCATCGGCGATTTTAACAACGCGCTCGTCGCGATCACAGGCTATTACACGGCAATCGGACGATTCTAGGATGGCTTTTGTGTATCCACCACCACCAAATGTTCCGTCGAAATATACGCCGCCGTCTACTGGAGATAGCATATCCAAAACTTCTTTCAGGAGGACAGATTTGTGCTCGCACATATCACAACCACAGCGAAATTAGAAAAAATATCGGCACTAGTATGCCAATGGACCACAGCATATATCCGATGAAAGACGGCGCCTTCACATTGTATTTTTCCGCGATGGATTTCACCATTAGATTGGGTGCGTTTCCTATGTAGCTTAGCGCTCCCATAAATACCGTGGACACGGAAATGGCCGTTAGGATGCTGGCTTTCGCCGTCATGAGCTCCGCAGCATTTCCAGATACCAAATGGAAGAAGATCAGGAATGTCGGCGCGTTATCCAGAGTCGAGGACAGCAATCCGCTAGCCCAGAAACATCTGTTCGGAATGAATTCTCCGTTTGAAGATATCCAATTGAATATCCAAGCGAATTCTCCCGCCGATCCCTGGTGCAATATGTGTATGATTGGAATCACGGTTATAAAAATACCGGCAAAAAGTTCCGATACTTCTCTTATTGGAGCAAATGAAAAATGATTTTTCTCTCGAATTTCTTTGGTGGTAATCTTCAATGAAATCAAAGAGATAATCATCAACAATATGTTTCGAATCAACGATGAATAGCAGAATTTTTCTCCCAGTATCTCGAAATCTCCATCGAAATTGCAGAAAATAACCGTCAGCAGAATTAATCCAAGTAAAAACAGATTCTTAGTTCCTTTGAAAACGAATCTCTTATCGCTTTTCTTCAATTCGTGTTTTTCCGTCTCTTTTTTGTATAGCCAATAGTCAATTGCAAAAAATATCGCACACAGCGCGATGGTTGTGGAAAATAAAATTCCATGCAGATTTTTTATGAACCAGAAAAAATCGATTCCCTCGAGAAATCCAATGAACAACGGAGGATCCCCCAACGGAGTGGCCGCGCCACCAATGTTTGCAATCAGAAAAATAAAAAATATCAGTAGATGCGTTTTATATTTTCGGCCGATATTCGCTCTTAAAAACGGACGTATCAGTAACGTTGCCGCTCCTGTAGTACCGATCCATCCGGCCACGAGGCTTCCCACCAAAAGAAAGCACACATTGAATAGTGGGCCGCTTCCTCGGGGAAAATCAATGTATATGCCTCCGGACGTTATGTACAACGCCGCAATGAGCGCGATAAATGGAATATAATGCACTAGAATTGGTTCCAGCGTGGCCACGAAAATCTTTGAGACTCCAAATACGTAGCCCACGGACACCAAATACACAGCAGCCCAAAATGCAGGCACGAAGCTCGCGTATTTATGCCAAAATTTCGGAAATAATAGCGGCAAAAATGACATAGAAAGAATAATTCCGAGAAACGGAATAGACCAGACGGCGCTCGAGAAATCCATTGTATGTTTCCTACTCTATGATATCTTTTATTATATATATGGGACGCTGTTTGGATTCCATGTATATTCTTCCGACGTATTCGCCGATTAATCCGAGGCTAATCATTTGGGTTCCCCCCAGAAACAGCATTATCGTCATGAGAGACGCGTATCCTGGCCAATCGATTCCGTAAAGTAGAGTTCTGATTAATATCCACATGCCACCGGCAAACGATGCAAGCGTAATAAAGCCCCCAATGTACGTCCATATTTTTAGCGGAAATGTTGAAAACGAAGTAAGACCATCAATGGCATAGTTCCAGAGTTTCCAGTAGTTCCATTTCGACGTTCCTACTTCTCGGGCAGGACGCTTATACTCAACGGATGCTGTTTTAAATCCAGCAAATGCAAATAATCCCTTCATGAAACGCTTTCTCTCGGGACATTGCTTTATGGCATCCACCACTTTTCTGTCCAGCAATCGGAAATCACCAACGTTTTCTGGTAACTCAATATCAGAAAACAAGTTGCAGATTTTATAGAACAAATACGCTGTTATTCGTTTAAAAAGACTGTCTTCAGATCTGTCAGTTCGCTTCGCTAGAACGACATCAAATCCCTGCTCCCATTTGTCCAGCATTTTTATGATTAATTCCGGAGGATCCTGCAAATCGCTATCTATGGGAATCACGCATTTACCGGATGCGTAATCAAGTCCGGCAGTCATGGCAGCATCTTTCCCGAAATTACGCGAGAAATCAATGATTTTTATTTGCAGGATATTTTCCTTCTGTCCCACTAGTCTGGCGAGCGTATCATCTGTACTGCCATCGTTAATGCATATGATTTCAAACGAACAGCTAATATTTTCCAATACAGACATTATTTTTCCGAAGAAAACATCAACGGCTTCCGCTTCGTTATAAAAAGGAACAACAAGACTAAGCTCGGGCCGGACTGGCGGTGCTTGCAGCACATGCGTTTTATCAGATTCCGAATGTGATCTAGTCATTTTTACTTTCGGTTTTCTTGCATAGACGCGGTCTCACTGTCCGTCGTCAACTTCGTTACGTCTTCGTCCAAATGTATGCTGGATAAACTATCTTCTTTGACTTTTTGAATGGATTTCAGCAGATTGTTCTCATCAAATTCCATGCGCACTGTCATCCTATCTTTCAGCTCAACGTCGTGAAATGAGATTTCTTCCGATTTATAACCAACATATATCCAGGTAGAATCTCCAAGGCATAACGAAGGACTTCCACAGGCTTTTAAGATATCGTCTTTTCCAGTCTTGCCCACCACAAAGGTATCGTATTTGTCGAAGATGGTCACATTCCCCCTCTGATTAACCTTTGGCTGACACGAACACAAAACGAACATAATTGGAACAATCATAATTTTAGCTATTCGAACACTCATCTGCTGAAGCTCCATATCTTTTACAAATCTCTATAAATGTGATGGTTTTAGAAGAAAAAGTCAATCCAGTAGTGCTTGCTGTGCTATCTTAATCAAACGTTGGCATCTGGATTTCAGTAAAAAACTGATGCAATGTAAGCCTTGGATATGGGGAGTCTTGCTTAATGATCCTGTACAAGAAAGTTTTTTATGCGTTGGGAATCTTGTTTTTCATACTCTCTGGGCTGATGATCATTCCAGCCGTCGTTGATTTCTCGCTAAAAAACGATACATGTACCGAATTTATAGTCTGCTGTATTTTCTGCTGCTTTCTTGGAGGAGTCTTGTTTTTCTCCGGAAAATCTGATGAATATCCGGAAGCCAATACCAAAGAAAAAATTTTAATCATTTTATTTTCGTGGATTACATTGCCGATTCTATCGGCGCTGCCGTTTTTTCTGTCTTCGTTACAAATGTCGTTTGTAGATTCTATATTTGAAGCAACGTCTGCAATAACCACAACCGGTGCAAGCGTATTTTATGACACACAAAATCTTTCCGAAGGTTTTTTGCTCTGGAGAAGTCTTCTGCAACTTTTCGGTGGGATATTCTTTATGGCTTCATTCGTATATATTTTTCCAAATTTCAAATCGATCTATCTCATTGAAGATTCAAGAAGTTGTGATTTCCTATATCAGATTAAAACAATCATTTTTGTATATTTATCACTGTCTTTCATTAGTTCGTTTTTATTTGTTGGATCTGGAATACCAGCCATAACTTCCATTTGCTATTCATTTTCCTCCATATCTACTGGCGGCGCCATACCGGACAACTCATATGATCTTTCCGGAATTCCACACTTGATAAATTGGATGCTCTCACTTTTAATGCTGGTTGGAGGACTACCTGTTGCATTTATATGTGAATTGCATTCCAAAGGAACTTCTGCATTTAAAAATAAGCAGGTCCTATGTTATTTGTCCATCGTATTTGCACTAGTTATATTGTTGTTTATGTCATCGATGTCCTTCCATTCACTTGTTCATTTGGATGCATTCAACAGCCTTGAAAAGTCTTTTTTCGTGGTAATATCATCAATTACGACAACTGGAATTACGTTGAATTCCTCTGAAACGTTTGGAACATTCGTTGATACTGTATTGTATGTTATTAATTTTATTGGAGGATGTTTGGGATCATGCAGTGGAGGTATAAAAGTTCTTCGTCTAATGATCGTATTCCTACTGCTTAAAAGCTATCTAATTAGAATAATTAAAACGAACGTCGTATACGTGCCCACCTACTCGGGAAAAAGACTGGAGGAAATCGATACAACAGGACTATTCTCCTATTTCCTATGCTACGCCACTCTGGTAATAATATTTTCGCTGATTCTCTCATTTTTCGAAATGGACTTTGGAAAATCTTTTGGAGCAGTGTTGACGTGCATGAACAATAACGGACCGTTTTTCGATTTACACCGAGCGACATCGTCGGAAATAGTAAAACTAACTTCAGAGACAAAAACTATTCTTTCGCTCTCCATGATTGCCGGAAGAATTGATTTCATCCCACTGTTCCTGATAATGGCAAAGGCATTCTGGAAAAAGTAGCAGACTTCATGAGACCGTTGTGTAATTGAGATTATGCGCAGTTTAAGGCATGATCAGATTTTTATCAAAAAAGCTTACCACCCCCCGTGGTTTTTTAAAAATATGTTAAGATTCCAACAATTTTTAGTAGTGATTGGAGTTTTAAATGAGATTTTCATAAGAATATTTTTTAACAAAAATCAGATTGAGATCTAGAAAGCCCTTGCTTCTCCAATGCAATCAATCTCTCCTTATGAGAATGATCATTTGTGCCAAATATATCTTTTTGTTGCGCAAAATACTTGACAAGGCTATCAAAATGATGTATGATAATGGTGTATTGTAGGAGATGAAAAATGAAAGAGGCTTGCACTTAATATCAACATTGCGACAATTACGCTTGCGGTTATGTCGTGCGTCCTGTTATCGATTATCGCAGTTGAAATGAGGATATTCTAACAAAATTATGAAGAAAAACGCGTGAACAATCAGGCGATATCAAGCGTCGCGCTTGGAATTACAGCGTTCTCTTCGTCGGTAACTTTTGAGTTGACGTTAAATAGGTATCGCAATGAGAGACAGGGGAAGGCACTATTGTCTTCAATAGGGGGGTGCGCGCTCCTTCTTGAAGGACAAATAGACGCCAGGAAGCAGGATGTAGCGCATTTTGCAACCTAGGCAAACAAAGTGCAATATGTCAGGCTTTTGTTCGTAAGATTGACGTTGATATTTTTGAAGTTCTGAATAATCCGACCACATATGTGGTAATAGCTTTTTTTCAACTGTAGAAATTTGCAACTTCTATAGGACGCATTGCTATGCCATCTCCATTAATAGGTTCAGGGTTTTATTTTTTCGCTAGTTTGTTGAGGGGGAAAACATGGCAAGTAAGTTTGATAATCGCGATTCGTTTAGGGACGATACCGATGACGGAAACAAAGAGGAAGGCGAGGCATCGACACCACAGTTTCTCATTGTGTGTGAGGAATTTTTCGAACACGCAATTGATGATGTGAGCGATTTTGAGGGATATGGATGCGATAACGTTGCTCCATGTTTATGGTTTGACATTGGATCTGCGAGGTTTATCACTCATGATAGCAGTGGTGTATCGATGGACAGCAAAGTTGTCGGAACAGATCCAACGGTGCATATGAAGTATGGATCGTGGGGCCCGCTTATACAAGAACAGCTGTACTCTGGCAAGAATGTCCCGGCGATAGGCATAAGGCGTTTGTCCAGCATTAACGGCACGAAAGTTATTGTACAAGCGATAGACTATGAAGACTGTATGTTGAAAACGTATCGGCAACGCGATGATACCATTGAATTTTCGTTCAGTGCTGAAACTGCGCAGGATGTGGCCATAGTGTTTGATAACAAGGGTATGAAACGAGGAAATCTTGGGACAAAGTACAACTACTCAACAAAATTAATAGACTCATTTGCTTAGTTGGTTGGATTTGAAAATATATCCGCTTTATGTTAGAGAATAAGCAACGCGATTTTGATAGGCAGTTTTATGTTCATTTCTGATAAGGTCAAGCTATCGTTAACGTATGGTTTTATACTAGCGGTAGTTGCGACGCTAATTTGGTGTATCATGTGGGACGCGAATTGGATTTTTGGAGACGACCATCAAATTTTAGCCACAACTGCAATTAATAAAACCGGTCTTCACGGACATAGAGGCGGAGGAAGGTATTGGCCACTTGGATTATGGGATTATAACCTATTGGTTTTTGTTCCAGGTGGAAGCTCTCCGTTTGGACATTATTTATATAACTCGGTTACACTGCTCTTGTCATTCGCGGTTATGGGACGTCTTTTAAGCAAAATTGTAGTAGATCGCCTAAGAAGTTTTTATTTCATGGCATTCTCGCTTTTTACGCTTTCGTTAAATTGGACTTTTCTTCAGATTCACATGGACGTTATTTTCTCAGAAAGAATAATGATTTTGTTGTTTTCTGTATTTGCGCTGTTTTATCTTAAGGCTGTAGAAACTCAGAAAAAATCACATTATTTTATAGCTGCTTTATCTGCTTGTTACCTTACTTATTGTAAAGAGCCAGTATTCGGAGTGCTCATCGTGATTTCTTTAACGAATTTATTTTTCGGATATAAAAAAATGCCGAAAAATGAATTAATCTTTTATTGTTTTCTAATTGTTAATTCGCTTATCTACGCGATTCAATGGTTTTTTCTTGAATTTTTGGTTGCGAACAAGTTCTACAACGTTATATTTTCCGCACGTATTCCTCTGTGGGAATCGATACTTAAAACAAGCAATAATATGCCCGTTTTGTATATAATATTTTTAGCGTCTTTAATTCGCGCTTACAAAATTATCGTAAAACAAGACAAAGAGAGTCTGCATTTTGACGGATTACTGTTTGGGGCGCTTTCTTATTCCGTCGCGTTCGTAGTTATTAATATGTTTAATTTATATTATTTTATAATTTCTGTATGGTTGGCGATTCCGCCTTTAGTTCATTGGGCAAATAAGCTAATAAAACAAGGTAGAACTAAGCTTGCTGTGCCATTTATCATTTCGATTTCGATATTGCAACTAAATAGCAGGGATGTGTTAATTAAATCGGTAGAGGGCATTCACAAATGCCGGAAAGAAGATGTGAAGGTCATAAAAATGTTGGTCGATATGCAAAAAAGCGGCGCTGAAGTAGTCTTTTTTGAAGACAAAAGTTTTTCGGGGAACGGCTGGTATTACACCATATGGAACACTTTTTTTATATGCGAAACCAAAATTAACGATAAATTGAAGAAAATAACAGACTTAAAAGATATGTCCGATAATCATGTTGTCATATATTTTCCCAAAAAAAAATCGCAAGAACTAGAAGATAGAAATTTTGTCTCCATCGCTAATACCCGCGTTGGAAACATCTACGCTAAAAAGCGAAATTGATTTAACTTAACAGTAAACGCTACAGCAAGCAAAGTTGATCGTTGCCCAACGGAAAGTTCCGCGTTAATCGAAAAAAATGATAGAATTAGAAAACATCATAATAGGGGAGGGGCTGCTTTCGATTCTAGTCTAGACTACAACAACAGTTCAGGCAGCAATTTCATCATCAGTGTTGGCGCATACTGGGCAGCGGAGACACATACAGGCTGAGCAGTTATCTCGGCGACAAATGGCACGCTGTGGGCTGGAACGGGAACTGTAACAAAGGCGAAATTCATGAGTCCATTGTCCGAATGGAAGAAGTAGCATACGACAAATCCTTTGAGAAAATCCAATAGAAACGTCAAGAATCCGAGCAATTTTCACTGAGTTCTCAGTACATTTGTGGCACCAATATTTTGGGATCCGGATTCACGTAGATTTCCTTTTCCAAAAAGATTAGATATACGCGATTCGTTATGAAAAGGCATATTGCATAGCATCAAACAATGAGGCGAAAGTTTGAGTGGAAGAGCGAATTTTTTGCTTCATATGGCTCCAAGAATGTTCTATTGGATTTAAATCTGGAGAGTATGGAGGCTGAAATACGAGGTGACATCCGACTCTTTTTAAAATCTCCCGAATTTCTTGCGC